>NZ_LIRL01000061.1:300-19359 GCF_001419795.1 Streptomyces niveiscabiei | reverse complement strand
GCGGGTGAGGGTCTCGCGGAGCTGGGTGTCGGGGGACGTGTCGTACACGTACGCGCCCGCCCAGAGCTCGCGGCGGCGCAGGAGGCCCCGGTCCCGGCTCAGGAGGACGCGCTTCTCGGCCGCCGACCTCGCCGCGAGCGCCGGATCGCCGATGTCCGTCGACTCGTACGCCGTGTCCACGCCCAGCAGGCGCAGGCGCCGCGCCAGGGTGCCGAGATGGACGTCGAGCAGGAAACGCAGGGGCGCGCCCGGGACCCGCTGGGGCAGGACATGCGCCCGCACCTCCACCGACTCGCCGGGGGAGGGGACGTACGAGGCCGGCACCTCGCGGCCGTCCACCAGCAGCGCGCCCACCTCCGTGAGCGGCACTCCGGCGGACTCCACGACGTGGCCCAGCGTCGAGACGCCGTCGATCCTCAGGGCCGTGGCGGCACGGCGTACGAACAGGGAGAGCTCGGGGGCGACCCGGAAGTGGATCTGCGGTGCGGTCGTCACCCGGCCAGCATGGGGGCCGCTCGCCGGTCGGCTCAAGGGGTTTGCGGCAGGCCGTGTTCCAGCACGTCGAGCGCGCGGTCGAGCAGGTCCATCAGGTCGTCCCGGAAGTCGTTCTCCGCCCAGTACAGCGTGACCTCCGACAGGCCCCCGATCAGCGACATCGTGTAGACGCGCGCCTCCAGGCCGTCCTTCTCCCGGCCTGTCCGGGAAGCCACCGCCTCCGCGAGGAGCCGCCCCGTCACCGACATGCTCTCCAGCATCCGGGAGCGCACGGCGGGGACGTGGGCGAGGAGGTGGGAGCGGAGGCGGGTGTGCGCGGCCTCCTCCTCCGCCAGCCCCGCCCTGACCGCGAGCCGCATGATGTGCCGCAGGGACACCATCCACGGCTCGTCGGCGGGACGTTTCGCCAGCTCCTGGAGGAGCAGCGGGTCGAACTCGTCCGTGAGGACGATGTCCTCCTTCGTCGGGAAGTACCGGAAGACCGTGGACGGCGACACCTCGGCGCGGTCGGCGATCTGCTCGATCGTGGTCGCGTCGTACCCCTGCTCCTCGACGAGGGCGTACGTCGCGGTGCGGATCGCCTGCCGGGTCTTGATCTTCTTCCGTTCACGCAGGCCCAGGGGGGAACCGGGGTCGAGGGGGGAGAGGTGACGTGCGGGTGCCATGGACGTCATTGTCGTGCATCGGCCTGGTCGGGGACCATGTCCGGAGCGGAGGGTTCCGCGGCCTTGCCGCCCGGCAGGAACGCCGCCGCCAGCAGCGCGGCGACCAGCGCGCAGACGCCGCACACCAGCAGCGCGAGGTTCATGCCGTGGACGTACGCGCCGTTCGCGGAAGCGGACAACGCGGCCGACCCCGTCCGCTCCGCCACCACATGCGCCGCCACGACCGACTCCCCGGCCGTGTGCGCGAGGCCGGACGGCAGTCCCGTCACATCGAGCCGGTCCCGGAAGTCGCTCGCGATGAGGCTGCCGAGCAGCGCGATCCCCACGGCCGCCCCGACCTGGCGCAGCGTCATCAGCAGCCCCGACCCGCTGCCCGCGCGGTCCCGGGGCAGCGCCCCGAGCGCCCCGTCCATCGCCGGGACGACGGAGAAGCCGAACCCGAGGCCGGTGATGGACAGCCACAGCGCGGTGAACCCGTACCCGGAGTCCACCGTCGTACGGCTCCCCAGGATCGCGGCGAACGCCAGCACCGCCAGCCCCGCGCTCACCACCGCCCGCGCGCCGAACCGCTCCACGACCGGCTGCGCGGCGCGCGCGGCGACGATCAGGCCGCCCATCATCGGCAGCAGCCGTACGCCCGTGCCGAGCGCGTCGTTGCCCAGCACCGCCTGGAGGTACTGCGGCAGGACGAACAGCAGCCCCGACAGCACGAACATCACCAGCGTCGCGGCGAGCGTGTTGAAGAGGAAGCCGCGCTGGGAGAGCAGGGACATGTCCAGCATGGGCCGCGCCATACCGCGTTCGCGCAGGACGAGGCCCGTGAGGAGTACGGCGGACAGCGCGACCATCGCGACGATCAGCGGATCGCCCCACCCGCGCACCGGCGCCTCGATGATCGCGAAGATGAGCGCGCCGAGGCCGGACGCGGTCAGCGCGGTCGACACCGTGTCGACCCTGGGCGAGGACGGGTCGCGGGTCTCCGGCAACAGGAACACGCACGCGGCGATCCCGATCGCGGCCATCGGCACGTTCACCAGGAAGACCGAGCCCCACCAGAAGTGGTTCAGCAGCCAGCCGCCGATGATCGGGCCCAGCGGCAGGCCCAGCGAACTCGCCGCCGAGATGACACCGACCGCCTTCGTCCGCTCGTCCGCGCCGAACAGGGACGGCAGCACGGACAGCGCGAGCGGCGTGACCAGCGCACCGCCGATGCCCATGAACGCGCGGGCCGCGATGACCCAGTTCACATCGCTCGCCAGCGCGCCGACCAGCGACCCCGCGAGGAACACCCCCAGCCCCACGACCAGCATCCGCCGCCGCCCGAACCGATCACCGAGAAGCCCCGCGGGCAGCATCAGCGCCGCGAACACCACGACATACGCGTCCGCCATCCACTGCTGCTGCCCCGTCGACGCGCCGAGATCCCCGGCCATCGTCGGCAGCGCCACATTCAGGATCGTCATGTCGAAGCCGAGCGTGAGCATGCTCGCAACGAGCGCAGCGAGGGCCCACCAGCGACGGGGGTCTGGAGTGACAGTGTCCATGAAATGAGAGTAACTCTCAAAAGGTGGTTGCTGTCAATGAATGGCGAAGGCCCACCACCCGCATCCCGTCGGGGCGGACGGGAGGGCCGGGCCGGCGGTGCCGCTCGCGGAACTCCGTATCCTTCGGCTACCGGGCAGGCCAGTTCGGGGTTCGAGCGGTTCGGGGAACACGTCACCACGGCCAAGGACAGGTACGAGGGGCGTTCCAGGTAGAAGCCGAGCGACACATCTGCCCCCGAGGCCAGCCGCTCGGCAACCGAGTTGACCAGCATGGCCAGTCGGGTCGTGTCGCGGTCCCGCTCCGAGTCGAACCGGGGCGCGTACTCCGCCAGCCGTTCCCCGAGCCAGGCCGCCGCCTCCTTCGGCTCGTCCCACGTGCCACGGACCATGGAGCGCGGTTTGATCAGCCAGTACGCCGTTTCCAGCGATGGCAGATCGACGGCCGGGAAGTCCGCCGCGACTTCGCGGTACCGCTGGATCGATTCCGGCCGCGTTCAGCTCTTCCGTGGTGAACCGCAGCGGCTCGGCACTCGGCCGCTTGCTGTCACTCAGAGCCCAGGCGCCCTCGCCGATCCGGGCGAGGATCACGCACGTCTCACCGTCCGGGTGGGTGTTTCACGCCTTCACGTTCATGGAAGGGCGGAGAGAAAGGCGTGCGCTAGTCACGTTGACGCATGAACCCGTCCGCGACTTCTTCCAGATAGGCGGAAGCGTCATCTCCAGCAAGGGCGTGCGACCAGAAGAGATCGAAGAGATCGAGGTGCTGGGCTATGTCCCTGGGATCGCGCAGCACTACCTCCCCGGAGAAAAGCTCGACGGTCACAAGGCGGTCGTCATAGACGACGAAAATGTTCATGGGGGTGCCGGGAATCCGTATCCCCTGCCTGATGATCCCGATCTCGACATTGGGCTTCGTATTGACCTGGGCCATATGAGCGCACTGCGCCGCCATGACCTCGGCGCCGGCCCGCTGCCACCTGACGGCCTGCTCGGTCATCAGGAACCGGAACGAGCGCGACGTATCGTCCAGGACGGCCTGACGGTCCATGCGGGCCCGGACAGCTCGCGCGACATCCCTGGCCGGGTCGCCTGCCACCGTCGGCGAGAGCGTCTCGACGGCGTACTCGCGGACGTGCAGGAGACCGGTGGGGACGGCAGGCAGGAAGTGCCGCATCACCCGCGACGAAGACTCGAGCGCCTTCAGCTCGGCCTGCTTGCGGTAGAGGCCGACACGCGCATGGGCACGCCAGGACGCATAGTCGACGTTGGCCCTGCGGGCCAGGCCGAGCAGCTCGTCGGCAACCTCGTCGGGCACGGCCAGCGCTTTGAGGATGCGGTCGACGTCGATGACGGTCGGCAGCGCCCGCCCGGTCTCGATGCGGCTGATCTTCGTCTGGCTCATGTTGCAGCGAAGCGCCAGGCGTTCGCCGCTGAGACCGGAAGCACGACGGAGACCCCGAAGGGCCTCCGCCAGATCCTTTCGGTCCCGTCCTTGCGTTTCAGGTTCGATAGACACTGAACGGAACGGAGCTTTCTAGTGCGAGATCCCGCCAGGCGAGATACCTGCCGATGTCCGGTTCCTGGATCAGCTCCCGGCGGATCTGAGTTCCATCGGCGCGGTAGTCGAGATGAACAACGGTCTTTTCGTCGAAGAGCCAGAAATCCTGTACGGGCAGTCCGGGATTCGGCCGATCGGTCAGATCGATGATGCGGTAGTCCTCCCCGGCCTCGACATTTCCGGGGATGCACCATTCGAAGAGATAACGGCTGTAGGGCGTGAGCGGCCGACGCACGATCTTGGCGCGGGTCATGGTCCGCCCCGCCGCCGCGTGCTCCCGGACGGTCTCGTGCCACGGCGCGTTGAAGCCCTCCGGCCTCGGCTCCCCGGCCTGGAAGGCACGGACCGTCTCCGCCTCCGCGGGCATGGTGTACGTCTGGTGCACTTCGAGCCGGAACGCGGAACGCTCGAAGTCACGGAAGTACGCCTGCCACTCCTCGCCGTCCAGCAGCACAGGGCTAGAGCCACCCTCGGACACGAGCGGCCTCCTTCAGGTCCACTGAGCCCCCTCCGGCCTATGTGGTGAGCAAGCTACGGACCGTCTTACCCCCGTCACAAGGACGGCCCGCCGTCCAGTCACGTAGTCGCATAGAAACGACGTGGACCGACACCAGGAGAGGGCACGAAAAAGGCCACGGCGTCGAGCCGTGGCCTTGGGAGTCGTGTGGGGGCTACCCGTGCTGGTACGCCACCAGCGAGATCCCCACGTAATGCACCACGAACGCCGCCAGCGTCAGGGAGTGGAACACCTCGTGGAAGCCGAACCAGCGGGGTGAGGGGTTCGGCTTCTTGATGCCGTAGATGACGCCGCCCGCGCTGTAGAGGACGCCGCCGACGATGACGAGGACGAGGACCGCGATGCCGCCCGTGCGCATGAAGTCGGGGAGGAAGAAGACGGCTGCCCAGCCCATCGCGATGTAGCAGGGGGTGTAGAGCCAGCGGGGGGCGCCGACCCAGAAGACGCGGAAGAGGATGCCGGCCGCCGCCGCGCCCCAGATGCCCCATAGGAGCCACTGCCCCTTCGACGCGGGCAGCAGCAGCATCGTCAGCGGGGTGTACGTCCCCGCGATGATCAGGAAGATGTTGGCGTGGTCGAGGCGGCGCAGGATGCCGTCCATGCGGGGGCTCCAGTTGCCCCGGTGGTACACCGCGCTCACGCCGAAGAGCAGGCAGGCGGTCAGGACGTAGATCGCGCAGGCGATCCGGGCCTTCGGCGAGTCCGCGAGGGCGGTCAGGAAGAGGCCCGCGATCAGGACGGTGGGGAACATGCCCAGATGCAGCCAGCCGCGCAGCTTGGGCTTGATCGGCTCGGCGAGGTGCTGGGCCTGCTGCTTGAGCTGGTGTGGCAGGGAGGGCGCAGTCATACGCGAAATCGTACCTACGTAACCGTAAGTTACGCGTCAGTACGACGAGACGATCAGCGCCTAGTGGCCATCGTCTCACGGGGGTTGTGATCGACGGAAGCCCGCCGAGCGACCCGGGGAGCCTCGCCGGCCGACCCGGGCGCCCGCCGGTGGACCCTGGCGCCCGCCGGTGGACCCTGGCGCCCCGCGATGTTCCGCCGTTCGCCCCGCCCGCGTCGCCCTCCGTTCCCCTCTGTGGTCACGTGAACACGTGGCGAGCCTCACTCCGCTCATATGTGACGCCCTCTGGACAGATGCGCTGACCCGGCGGATGATCAAATGAGTGCGGTCGGCACCGGATGAGCGCCCTTCAGTGAAGCGTCCGGGTCGTGGCCCCCACGGGGCACAAAACAGAAACCCTCGTCAAGTAGGAGCAATCGTGGCGCGCGACATCGCGGCTCCCCCCACCACTCACCAGGAACTCGTCTCCTGGGTGAACGAGATCGCCGAACTGACCCAGCCGGACAACGTCGTCTGGTGTGACGGATCCGAAGCCGAGTACGACCGACTTTGTGCGGAGTTGGTCGACAAGGGCACGTTCAAGCGGCTCGACCCGATCAAGCGGCCGAACTCCTACTACGCCGCCTCCGACCCGACCGATGTCGCGCGGGTCGAGGACCGGACGTTCATCTGCTCCGAGAAGGAGGAGGACGCCGGTCCCACCAACCACTGGAAGGCCCCCGCCGAGATGCGGGCCATCTTCACCGGCGAGCAGGGCGTGTTCCGGGGTTCCATGCGCGGCCGGACCATGTACGTCGTCCCGTTCTGCATGGGCCCGCTGGGCTCCAGGCTCTCCGCCATCGGCGTCGAGATCACGGACTCCGCGTACGTCGCCGTATCGATGCGGACGATGACGCGCATGGGGCAGGCGGTTCTGGACGAGTTGGGGACGGACGGCCGTTTCGTCAAAGCCGTACACACCCTCGGGGCGCCGCTGGAGCCCGGCCAGGCCGACGTCCCCTGGCCCTGCAACTCCACCAAGTACATCTCCCACTTCCCCGAGACCCGCGAGATCTGGTCGTACGGCTCCGGCTACGGCGGCAACGCGCTGCTCGGCAAGAAGTGCTACGCCCTGCGCATCGCCTCCGTCATGGCCCGCGACGAGGGCTGGCTCGCGGAGCACATGCTCATCCTCAAGCTGACGCCGCCGCAGGGCGAGGCGAAGTACGTCGCCGCCGCGTTCCCGTCCGCCTGCGGGAAGACGAACCTGGCGATGCTGGAGCCCACCGTCTCCGGGTGGACCGTCGAGACCATCGGCGACGACATCGCCTGGATGCGGTTCGGGGAGGACGGGCGGCTGTACGCCATCAACCCCGAGGCCGGCTTCTTCGGCGTCGCGCCCGGCACGGGTGAGCACACCAACGCGAACGCGATGAAGACGCTGTGGGGCAACTCGGTCTTCACGAACGTCGCCCTCACCGACGACGGCGACATCTGGTGGGAGGGCATGACCGAGGAGACGCCGGCGCACCTCACCGACTGGAAGGGCAACGACTGGACGCCGGACACCGACGCCCCCGCCGCCCACCCCAACGCCCGCTTCACCGTCCCCGCCTCGCAGTGCCCGATCATCGCGCCCGAGTGGGAGGACCCGCGCGGCGTCCCGATCTCCGCGATCCTCTTCGGCGGGCGGCGCGCGTCCGCCGTACCGCTCGTCACCGAGTCCTTCGACTGGAACCACGGTGTCTTCCTCGGTGCGAACGTCGCCTCCGAGAAGACCGCCGCCGCCGAGGGCAAGGTCGGCGAGCTGCGCCGCGACCCCTTCGCGATGCTGCCGTTCTGCGGCTACAACATGGGCGACTACATGGCCCACTGGATCGACGTGGCCAAGGACAAGGACGCCGCCAAGCTCCCCAAGATCTACTACGTCAACTGGTTCCGCAAGGACGACTCCGGGCGCTTCGTGTGGCCCGGCTTCGGGGAGAACTCCCGCGTCCTGAAGTGGATCGTGGAGCGCCTCGACGGCAAGGCGGAGGGCGTGGAGACCCCGATCGGCATCCTCCCGACGAAGGCGTCCCTCGACACGAAGGGGCTCGAACTCGCGGATTCCGACCTGGAGTTCCTCCTCACGGTCGACAAGGAGATCTGGCGCGAGGAGGCGTCCCTGGTCCCGGCCCACCTGAAGACGTTCGGCGACCACACGCCGAAGGAACTCTGGGACGAGTACGAGGCGTTGGTGAACCGCCTCGCCTAACCCCCTTTGCCCCGCGGCCGGTTCACCGATCAGTCCCTGACCAGACGCGTCGTCACGAACCGGCCGCGGTACATACCGGCGAGGCCCTGTACAACGGCGTACGGGGCCGGGCCCACCGCCCCTCCCGTCCGCCCCGACGGATGCGGGTGGTGGGCCTTCGCCTTGTCCGGGGGTGCCGGTTCAGGTCGTCACTCCGGCGACGATCCATGCGACGGTGACGGCCCACATGAGTGCCGCGAGGACGACCACGATCGTGCACAGGGCCCTCATGCGAGCCTCAGTTCGGACGGCGGGGCGTCCCATTCGATGCCGCCGCCCTCGGGGCGGACGTATGCCATGAGCTGTGAACGGCGGTAGGCGGGCGGCTGGTCGGGGTTCTCCCACTTGAGCAAGTCCATGAGGATGCCGGTGCGTTGGCCGTCGGTGACGGTCTTGCCGATGTGCTCAGCGGTGACCATGGGCCGCCTCCCGCTTGCACTCGGGGCAGTTCTCGTAGGGGCAGGGGGTGTAGGTCGGGGTGGGGAGTTCGACCTTGCCGGTCGTGGGGTTGAGGGTGCCGCCGTACTCGGTGCGCCAGTCGGGGTCTTCGGTGCCGTCGAGGAGTTGGACGAGGCGGGGTTCGCCCAGGGGGTTCGGGGGCCTCACTTCGGCGTCCCGGGGTGGGTGTTGGTGACGTGCATCTTCCAGAGGACGGCGGCGTCGCTGGCGGCGGAGGGGTTGTAGTCCTTGTTCTTGCGGATCATGTGCCGGAACCACTTGTCGACGAACACGCGGCAGTCGTCGCAGTCGTCGATGATTTCGGGCTTGATGAATTCCTGGGGGTACGGCGTACTGTTGTTCATCGCCGCTGATCTCCTGAGGGTCGAGGTTTTCTCCTCTTCAGGGAACGACCCATCCCCTAGGCCCCGCTACTGGCATCCTCGTTACAACAGCACCGGGACAAGCGGGAGTTAGGCTGTGGCCACGACTTACGGCGAGTGGTTGAAGGAAGCGCGGACCGCCAAGGGGTGGACGCAGCAGCAACTGGCGGACGCGGCGATCATGTCCCGTTCGCACATCGCGGCGATCGAGAACGGGACGCGCTACCCCAGCGAAGAGGACGCCAAGAGGCTTGACCTGGCGCTGGGTACGGGGAATGTGCTGGCGACTTTCCGGCCGGGGCGGAAGGGGGACGTCCCCGACTGGTTCGAGCGCGCGCGGGAGTTGGAGCAACAGGCGACGCACCTTCGTGTATTCGGGCTGTCGTACGTCCCCGGACTTCTGCAAACCGAGGAGTACGCCAGGGCGGTCATTGACTCTGGGTACCCCCGAACGAGCGAGGCGGAGCGTCACAAGGCAGTCGTGACACGGCTTGAGCGGGCCAAGTTGCTGGAGGACCCGATGACCCCGGAACTGTGGGCGCTGCTGGACGAGGCGGTCATCAGGCGTCCCGTCGGAGGGCCCAGGGTCATGGCCGACCAACTGGCCCACATCGTCGCGCTTGCCGAGTCCGGGCGGATCAGGGTCAACGTGCTGCCGTTCAGCGCGACTCCGCACACATTGCTGGACGGGCTGACAATGCTGATGTGGTTCGCGGATCAGCCACCCGTTGCGTACACCCAGGGCATGTGTACGGGGACGGTGCACGACTCTCCGGCTATGGTCGAGGAGATCCAGGGCGCCTACGATCTTGCCTTGAGTGAGGCCCAACCCCTCCGGGAGTCTGCGGCCTTGTTGAGGGCAGTAGCGAAGGAATACAGGCAACATGACTGAGCAGCGCATAGCAGACGCGTCCACCCTGAGCGGTTGGCGCAAGTCCTCGTACAGCGGGCCGACCGGCGACGAGTGCGTCGAGATTCTGGACGGCTACGCGGCTGGCGTGCCGGTCCGCGACAGCAAGAACCCCACGGGTCCGGCCCTGCTCGTCCCGACCGCCGACTGGACCTCATTCCTGGAAGCCGTCAAGAGCAGCCAGCTCTGATGCCTGGTCCGTCTGCTCCCGGACCTGTCGCTGGTACCGCGTGAGGGCCTCGGTGTTGGCGGATATGAGCTGCTGTTGGTACCCGGTGAGGACGCTGAAGTAGACGGCGGCCAGGTCTGAAGACCTGGTGCAGGACTCGGCGGCGATGGCTGCGGCGATCTCCTTCGCGGTCGGCTTCGCTGTGTTCCAGGGGCCGGCGGCGAGTTTCTCGGGGTCCTGGGCCGGGTGGCCCGCTGCGGTGATGCAGGTGCTCCAGCGTTCGCGTGCGCCGATCACGCGCCGGTCGGCGAATGCCAGCTGGAGTGACTGGCCGTACAGGGTCTGGGTCAGTTTCCAGCCGTCGGTTTTCGTCAGGTCCGGCAGTTGTGTTTTCGCCTTGGTCGCGCAGGCTTCGTAGTCTTTCGCTGCCTGGCCGATTACCCCCGTGCCGCCGGTTGGGAGTACGAGACCGGTGTGGAATCCTCGACGCTTGGCCGTCGCACGGCCGATATAGCCCCAGGCTCCTACGGGATTGGCCGCCTCTTTTTCTTCTGCTGTCTTCGCGGTGATCCGGTTGATGTTCTCGCCTGCGTAGTTTTTATGCCCTTCGCTCTTCATGCAGCGGACGACCAGCGCCTTTTGTGCGTTGAACAGCAGGTCGTCGTCTTTCTTGGACGTGCCGTACGCGGACAGCGGAAGCCGCATCAATCCGTCGTACCCGGTGGGCGGCGGACTCAGCGTCACATCCGCCGCCCTGACCTCGGAGTTCGTGGAGCAGCCGGTGACCAGCAGGCCGACGGCCATCGTCACGGCGCAGGCCACGTCTCGGGTGGAAGCCATGTTGGAGTTACCCCGACGGCCTAACGGATCCAGATGCTGCTGACCTTGTGGAAATGGGGGTCACCCGAGAGGATGCTCTCGTTCCTGGAGAAAACGAAGTTTTGGACAGGACCGCCGATCGTCCGCCACACGGTGACGTCCCCGCTGTTGTTGCCTGCGCTGATCTGGTTCACGTTGTAGATGGCGACGTCTATGTAGCCGGCGTTCGCAAAGCAGACCACTCCGTCGTTGAAGACCCGGAAGAAGTCGGTCCGGCCGTTGCATTCCACCCTGTTGATCGCCTGTGCGGGAGCGGCGGTTCCGACGAGGGCCGTCAGAGCTGCCGCGGCGGCGACGAGGCCGGAAAGGCGGGTACGGCGAGAAAGTTTCATGCCCACTCGATTCGTCTGGTGAATCACGGAGAAATCCGGGACGAAATCCCTGGCAAACGCCCAGGCGTAAGGGGCGGTTGCCGCGGGGCACGATGCTGCCAGGTGCGGGCAGCCCTTTCGGCGCCCTCGGCCGTCCTGCGGCTAAGTACAGGGAAACCGGACGCGAACCGTCGTGCGGGACCCGGCGCACAAAAAAGTGGCACCCGGCCCGCGCGTCGCTGCGGGTGCGCGCGGACCGGGGCCGATCGGGGGGTGGACCCCGTGGGGGGAACTAGTGGACGGCGCCCCGGAGGGCGTCCGTGTGGGCGTCCATGCGCTGGGCGGCGAGGATCGCCGATGTGGTGTCCGCGCGGGACGCGGCGACGACCAGCGCGCGGCCGGCGAGTGCGTGGGCCCGGCGGTGCAGGGCCGTGGGGGAGTGGCTTGCCGAGTCCGTATGCGACCGCAGCGGTACCCGGCCGCCGCGCAGGCGGGTGACCTGGTGGGCCAGGCTGTTCGCGGCCTTCTCCAGGTCCGGCGTCGGGGCGTGGGCCCTCAGTTCGTCGGTCACGGCGAGGAGTGCCGAGAGGTGGCCCGCGAGCTGGATGTCCAGTTCTTCTTCGCGCGTGCGGTGGGGGACGTCGGAGGCGTGCACGGGCGTGCTGTGCACCGACTTCGTGCGGATCGGCTCGTACATGAGGGTGGCCTCCTGTGCTCTGACAGGAAGCCATCCTAGCTTAGATTCTGTCTAAAGTTGGCGGCACTACAAAAGAAGCCTCAGTCGTCACTGCCTGTACCCGTCGAGGAAGCGGCCGATCCGGGTCACCGCGTCCTTCAGATCGGCGGCCGTCGGGAGCGTCACCACCCGGAAGTGGTCGGGTTCGGGCCAGTTGAAGCCGCTGCCCTGGACGACCATGATCTTCTCCTGGCGCAGCAGGTCGAGAACCATCCGCCGGTCGTCCTTGATCTTGTAGACCTGCGGATCGAGGCGGGGGAAGAGGTAGAGCGCCCCCTTGGGGCGGACGCAGGTGACACCGGGGATCTGCGTGAGGAGGTCGTACGCGGTGTCCATCTGTTCCTTGAGACGGCCCCCGGGAAGCACGAGGTCGTTGATGGACTGGCGCCCGCTGAGCGCGGCGACGACCCCGTGCTGCCCCGGCATGTTCGCGCACAGCCGCATGTTCGCGAGGATCGTGAGGCCCTCGATGTAGGAGTCCGCGTGCGCGCGGGGCCCGGAGATCGCCATCCACCCGACCCGGTACCCGGCGACGCGGTACGCCTTGGACATGCCGTTGAACGTGAGCGTGAGGAGATCGGGGGCGACGGCTGCGGTCGCCGTGTGCGTGGCGCCGTCGTACAGGATCTTGTCGTAGATCTCGTCGGAGCAGACGAGGAGGTTGTGGCGGCGGGCGATGTCCGTGAGGCCCCGGAGCATCTCCTCGTCGTACACCGCGCCCGTCGGGTTGTTGGGGTTGATGATGACGAGCGCCTTGGTGCGGTCGGTGACCTTGCGCTCGATGTCGGCGAGGTCGGGCATCCAGTCGGACTGCTCGTCGCAGCGGTAGTGGACGGCCGTGCCGCCGGACAGGGATACGGCCGCCGTCCACAGGGGGTAGTCCGGGGCGGGGACGAGGACCTCGTCGCCGTCGTCGAGCAGGCCCTGCATCGCCATGACGATCAGCTCGGAGACGCCGTTGCCGACGAAGACGTGCTCGACGTCCGTCTCGATGCCGAGGGTCTGGTTGTGCATGACGACCGCGCGCCGGGCGGCCAGCAGCCCCTTCGCGTCGCCGTAGCCGTGGGCCGTGGAGACGTTGCGGAGGATGTCCTCCAGGATCTCCGGCGGGCACTCGAAGCCGAAGGCGGCCGGGTTGCCGGTGTTGAGCTTGAGGATGCGGTGACCTGCCGCCTCCAGCCGCATTGCCTCTTCGAGGACCGGGCCCCGGATCTCGTAACAGACATTGGCGAGCTTTGTGGACTGGATCACCTGCATGCCAGGGAGCTTACGGCCCGGTCACCGGGGTAGGGACGTGTTTTGCGCCACGTGGGGGTCAAAGATGCCCGGCCGAAAACAAGTGCTTGTTCCCAGCGGTGTGGATGTTGATTATGTGCATGACAAACATCTAGCCAGTCGGAGGGGACCCCCACATGAGAAAGCCTCTCGTCGCCGCGTTCTTCGCCCTGGCCCTGGCCGGGGTGGGCGCGGCTCCCGCCGTCGCCGCGCCGGACGCCTCGGCCGCGACCGTCGGCAAGATCGCCACCGCGCCGGCCGCAACCCAGGCCGAAGCGGCCCCCGCGCTGAAGGCCGTCACCCTCGCCGGGACCGTCGCGCTCAGCAACTGTTCCGGTTCGGTGATCCGCTTCCCGAACTCGCTCGACACCGACCCGGCGCTGGTCATGTCCAACGGCCACTGCCTGACCTCCGGGTTCCCGGCCCCCGGCCAGGTCATCGTCAACCAGGCGTCCAGCCGCACGTTCGGCCTGCTCAACTCGTCCGGCACCCAGGTCGCCACCCTCAGGGCGAGCAAGCTGGCGTACGCGACGATGACCGACACGGACGTCTCGATCTACCAGCTGACCAGCACGTACGCGACGATCCGCAACAACTACGGGATCTCGCCGCTCACCGTCCAGAACACGCACCCGACCGCCGGTACGGCGATCACGGTGGCCTCCGGGTACTGGAAGCGGCTGTACAGCTGCAACATCGACGGCTTCGTCTACCGGCTGAAGGAGGGCGACTGGACCTGGAAGGACTCGGTCCGCTACACCTCCGCCTGCCAGACCATCGGCGGCACCTCCGGCTCCCCGGTCGTCGACCAGGCCACCGGCAACGTCGTCGCCGTCAACAACACGGGCAACGAGGACGGCGCGCAGTGCACCGTCAACAACCCGTGCGAGGTCACCGAGTCCGGCACGGTGACGGTCCGCAAGGGCATCAACTACGCCCAGGAGACCTACCAGATACCGGCCTGCTTCACGACCGGCAACCAGCTCAACCTGAACGCGAGCGGCTGCATCCTGCCGAAGCCGTAGCCAGTAACTCCGGCTGTACGCGGGGGTGTTCCGTCCCACGGGACTGAGACGGACCGCCCCCCGGCCGGCCGCATGCACCAACGCGCCGCGTCAGAAAAACGTCCGTACGTATTCGGCCACCGTGCCGTCCGCCTCCACCACCGGGATCAGCAGCCACTTCTCGAACGTCGTGCACGGATGCGACAGCCCGAGCCCGACCCAGTCACCGACCTCCAGATCCACGCCGGGTCCGGTTTCCAGCCAGGCGTGCTGATCGGACAGCGCGGTCACCGAAATCCCGTCCGCCGTACGCTCGTCGCCCCCGCGCCGGATCACCTCGACGACCGGCAGCCCGAGGTCGTACGCCACGTCCCGCTTGCCCGCGTTGATGAACGCCTGCCTCTCCGTAGGACGAGACACCACCTGCGCCCACAGCCTGAACGCCGGTTCCAGGGAGCCCTCTTCGGGGACCCGGTTGAAGGGTGTGCGGTCGCGGTAGTGCAGGTGGTCGTGCGTGACGTACGCCCCCGAGCGCAGCAACTTCAGTACGGGCGCCGACAGTTCGGGCATCTCCGCGAGGACGTCGGTCACCGCGTCGAACCACTCGCTGCCGCCCGCGCTGACGACGATCTCGTCGAGCCCGGCGAACCGCCCCTCGCGGTCGAAGTCGACGGCCAGCGCGACGAGTTGCCGCGTCCAGGAACGGACGGCGTCGGCTGTGGCGTCCGGCACCTGAGCCTCGTACCCCGCCACGCCCACGAGTTGGAGCGTGCGCGTCTTGGAGACCGCGTCGGCGATGGCTGACGCTCCCGTACGCACCCCCGTGCGCCCCTCGGGCCCCGCCGCGAGTTCGACGACCACCTCCAACGGCCGTACCGCACCCGCCTCTTGGAGCGCCGCGTCCATCAGCTCGACGCCGCGTACGGAGTCGACGTAGCAGATGTGGCGGAAGCCGGGGTCGGCGTCCTGTTCGGCGGCGAGCCAGCGGAGGGAGGCCGCGTCGACGAGTTCGTTGGCGAGGAAGATGCGGGAGATGCCGAACTCGCGGGCCACGCGCACCTGGTGGGGCATCGCCAGGGTGATGCCCCAGGCGCCGTGGGCCAGTTGGCGGTGGAAGAGGGCCGGGGCCATCGTCGTCTTGCCGTGCGGGGCGAAGGCCAGGCCGTGGCGGGCCGTGTACGACTCCAGGAGCGTGAGGTTGTGGGTCAGGCGCTCGGCGGAGAGCGTGAGGACCGGGGTGGGGAAGCCGCCCGTGAAGAGGTTGCGGCGCTCGGCGGTCAGCTCGGCGACGCTGCGGCCGTCGGCGTCCGGCGGGAGGCCCTTGAAGCGGTGGTCGAGGCGTTCGGCGGCGAGGTCGGCCAGGGCCGAGGGGCGGGGCAAGGACACTCCCGGTCGTAGCTCTGTCGTATAACGAAGTGAGGGTCGGCTGTGTGCGGCACAGGATCGTCGACCATACTGCCCGCTGTGGACCAGCGCATAGGATCGAGCAGCAAGCCCCTGGAGGGTGCCGGTTTCGACCCGGCCTTCATCCCCGGGCTCACCGCGCCCGTACCGGCGGAGCCCGCGAAGGAGCCTGAGGACGCCGTGCCCGAGGAGGGCGAAGCGGTCGCGGAGGCGGAACCCGAAGCCCAGGCGGACCCCGAGACCGAGGCGGCATCCGAAGCCGAGGCGGAACCCGAGCCCGAGGCGCCGGCCGACGGCCCCGTCTTCGAGGCGTCCGACCGCCGTGCCTCCTTCGTCGCCGACCACAAGGGCGTCCGCCTCGCCCTCGACGACCAGAACTGCGAGTTCCGGTGGGACGAGATCGGTGCCGTGGAGACGGAGACGACCCGC
The DNA here is from genome assembly GCF_001419795.1 of Streptomyces niveiscabiei. Taxonomy (GTDB): domain Bacteria; phylum Actinomycetota; class Actinomycetes; order Streptomycetales; family Streptomycetaceae; genus Streptomyces; species Streptomyces niveiscabiei. The sequence goes on along the minus strand of NZ_LIRL01000061.1, from coordinate 3,523 downwards.
TTCGGCAAGCGGTTCACGATCACCGTCCACACGCCCGACCGCCGCTGGTACCCGATCGAGATCGAGGCCAAGTCCCGTTCCGTGTTCCCGGGTTGGGAGCGCGAACTGGACGCCGTCCTCGACGCGTACTTCGAGGACGACGCCCAGCCGGAAGAACCGGAAGAGGACTAGGGGCCTAGCAGTACTGCGCCTGCTTGCCGATCGACCGGTACATGCAGTCGGAGTTCTCCAGCAGTTGCAGCACCGCGTCCCGGTTGCGCGACGTCTCCCGCTCGATCACCTCGTCGGGCGGGTAGAAGCCGCCGCCGGACGCGGACGACGGGTACATCTCGAAGGTGTACGCGAAGATCTTGTGCGTGCCCCAGAGGTAGTCGTCGATCGACCCGTCGGTGATGTACAGGTCGCTGGACTGCTCCGGCGTGTACCCGTTGCTCGCGGCCATCTTCTGTCCGACGGCCTTGAACGCCGCGTTGTCGTCGGTGGTCATGCCGGTCGTGGTGTCGGCGGTCGTGTAGCCGAACGGCCACAGCACGAGCTGGCTGTACGTGTGGAAGTCGATCCCCGACTTGATCTGCTGGACCCCGCCGACGACCCGGCTGCGCACGAAGTCGGCGACGACCTTCACCTCGGGCGCGGACTCGGCGGACGCGCCCCGGTACGTCTCGGAGGACGTCGACCCGGAGGAGCCGCCGCAGCAGCCCCAGCGGTAGTTCCAGTTCCGGTTGAGGTCCGTACCGACCGCGCTGGAACCGGAGTTGGGCTGCCGGTTCTTGCGCCACGAGCGGTACGAGCCGGTGGCGATGTCGTACTCGCCGCCGTCCGGGTTGAGGTCGGGGACGATCCAGATCTCGCGCCCGTTGACCATGTTCGTGATCCGTGAGTCGCTGCCGTACCCGGCGCCGAGTTCGCGGATCAGGTACAGCGCCATCTCGACGGTGAGGTGCTCGCGCGCGTGCTGGTGGTGCGTGAACAGCACCTCCGGCTCGGCCTCGTCGGTGGCGACGTTGTCGCTGATCTTGATCGCGTAGATGTCCCGGCCCTGGTACGACTTGCCGATCACGCGCTTGCTCATGATGCCCGGGTAGGCCGCGAGCCGCTGGTCGATCTCCGCGTTCATCTCGGCGTAGTTGTGGTAGCGGGAGTCCGCCGAGGGGAAGTCGAAGAGCCGCAGCTCGTCCTCGGCGAGCCGGTCGGGAGCCCCGCCGAGCGCGGTCACCTCGTACCCGGCCGCCTGGAGCTGCTTGATCTGCGCGCTGCGGCCCGACACGACGACCGTCTCGGAGTCCACCTCGTCGATGCTGACCCCGGCCCGCATGATCGCCGTGCGCACGGGCGAGGTGTTGTTGTGGACGTGGATCTCGTACTGCCGGATGTCGTCCGAGGCCGGTGCGGCCTTGGCGGCGCTGTCGGCGGACGCGCTGGTCACCGAGGCCGAGACGGGGGCGGCGAGCGTCAGCGCGAGGAGGGCGGCGAGTGCGGCGGTGCGTCTGCCCGATCGGGGGTTCGAGCCGCGGATGCGAAGGCGCATGAGGTCTCCTTGTGTCTCCAGGTCCGTCCGGATTGTCCGGAGGGGTGGGGGTGGAGCAGGGGAGCTTTGCTGTGTACGGGCTGTGCGGCGTGTCGCTCATGGTCGGGTCTATGGCATGAGCAGGTCAAGGGCGCCTCATGGGGAGGCATCGCGCGCGCCCCCTTGCCGTATACGAGACTTGGCGCATCCTTGACGTTCATGGCGGACACCACGGGAAACCCCACGACCCACGCCCCCTCCACCCCCGTTCCACGCAAGGCCAGTTGGCGCCACATCGGACCCGGCGTCGTCGTCGCGGCGACCGGTGTCGGCGCCGGCGACCTGGTCGCGACGCTCATCGCGGGCAGCAACTTCGGCTACACCCTCCTGTGGGCGGCCGTCATCGGCTGCCTGGTGAAGATCTCCCTCGCCGAGGCCGCCGGACGCTGGCACCTCTCCACCGGCCGCACCCTCTTCGACGGCTGGGCGAGCCTCGGCCGCTGGACCCTCTGGTTCTTCGGCGTGTACGCCGTGATCTGGGGGTTCGTGTACGGCGCCGCGGCGATGTCGTCCAGCGCGCTGCCCCTCCAGGCGCTGTTCCCGGACGTCATGGACCTCAAGTGGTGGGCCGTCGCCTGCGGTCTCTCCGGACTCGTCTTCGTCTGGTTCAACAAGTACGCGGTGTTCGAGAAGGTCATGACGGTGCTGGTCGGCGTGATGTTCCTCGTCACCGTCTACCTGGCGATCCGCGTCACCCCCAACATCCCCGACGCGCTCGCCGGGTTGCTCCCCGTCCTGCCCGACGAGAAGGACTCCGTCCTCAACACGCTCGGCCTGATCGGCGGCGTCGGCGGCACCATCACCCTTGCCGCGTACGGCTATTGGGTCAACGCGAAGGGGTGGACCGACTCGGGGTGGATGAAGGTCATGCGCCTCGACAACCGGGTCGCGTACGCCACGACCGGCATCTTCGTCGTCGCGATGCTGTTCGTCGGGGCCGAGCTGCTGCACTCCGCCAACATCGCGATCGCCAGCGGGGACAAGGGACTTGTCCAGCTGAGCGACATCCTGGAGGACGAGTACGGCTCCGCCACCGCCAAGTTCTTCCTCATCGGGTTCTTCGCGACGTCGTTCACCTCGCTGATCGGGGTGTGGCACGGGGTGAGTCTGATGTTCGCGGACTTCGTCTCCCGGGTCAGGGGAGCCGGCGACTCGACCGCCGAGGACATCGCGTCCGGCGCCCGCGAGCGGTCGTGGCCGTTCCGCGCGTACCTGCTCTGGCTGACGTTCCCCCCGATCGTCCTGCTGTTCCAGGGCCAGCCGTTCCGGCTGATCATCCTGTACGGGGTGCTGGGCGCCGCGTTCCTGCCGTTCCTCGCGCTGACCCTGGTCTGGCTCCTCAACTCCCGCCGCACACCCGCCGAGTGGCGCAACGGGTGGCTCAGCAACGGGATGCTGGCGGTGGCCGGGGTGCTGTTCGTCGTGCTGTGCGCGAAGCAGGTGTGGGACCAGCCGTGGTCGGAGTTCTTCTGAGCAGGAGCCTTCCTACGGGCGCCACTTCGGGCTGAGGGCGATCGCCCTCAGNNGGGCGGTGCGGGTGGCCGGGGTCTGCTGGGTGGCCGCGTTGAAGGCGCTGATCACGACACGGAAGCCGTCCGTGCGCATCGTGTCCACCGTCCACATCACGACACCCGAACCGCCCTTCTCGCCGGGGCC
>NZ_LIRL01000061.1:0-218 GCF_001419795.1 Streptomyces niveiscabiei | reverse complement strand
CGACGACGTACGCGAACTCGGGGTCGCCCTCGGGGCTCTTGGTGACGACCTTGAGGTGCTTGGGGAGCAGGCTCACGAGGGTTGTGCCGACGTTTCCCGTCTGGGCGGGGGGAGTTGAGGGGGCGGGCCTTCCGGGGGCGCTGTCCGTCGCGAGCGCGCGCAGCTCCGCCGAGGAGACGACCTTCGTCAACTCGGCGGGGGAGAGCGGGGGTTCGGGG
>NZ_LIRL01000609.1 GCF_001419795.1 Streptomyces niveiscabiei | reverse complement strand
GAACAGGGGGAAACGGGGGGGAGCAAGAGGAAGCGCCGGTTCGACGGTGGCCCGCGGGGGACGCGGCCACGTCGGACCGGCGCTTTCGTCGTACGCGGGCGCCAGTGCCCGTACGCCCCTGTTGTCCCGTACGCCTACAGCCGCCCGCTCACGCGCCCCTGCAACAGCCGCGACAGCGCCGCGTGGACCTCGTCCAGCGACCGCTCCGGCTGGAACGCCTGCCAGTCCAGCGCCGCGACCAGCACCATCCCGACGAGCGCGGCGGCGGTCAGGGGTACGTCGATGTCGTCCGCGAACTCGCGTTCCTCCACGCCCGCGCGCAGGACGTCCTCGACGACGGCCACCGCCTCCTTCCGCACGACCATGAGGGTCGACTGCCAGGCACGGTTCGTGCGCCACAGTTCGGCCACGTACAGCTGGGTGAACGCGGGATACCGGTCGATGAAGACGAGCCCCGCGCGGATCATCGCGTCGAGCGCGTCGACCCGCGTACCGCCCGCGCGCGCGGAGCGCTCGGCCGCCTCTCTCAGGGAGGCGGTCAGCAGGCCCACGCCGTGTCGCAGCAACTCCTCGAAGAGGACGGACTTGCTGGCGAAGTTGTAGTACACGGTGCCCTTGGCGACGCCCGCGCGCTCGGCGATCTCGTCCACCGTGGTGGCGGAGAACCCCTGCTCGGCGATGAGCGTGACGGCCGCCTCGTAGAGCTTCTGCCGAGTGGCCTCGCGGCGGGTGCCACCGCCCGACGTGGTGCTGCTTTCCATGCATCGATTCTCACAGGAACGGGAGCGCCGGGGGACCGGTTCGAAGATCGCGGCGAAGGCGGGACGCGAAAGGCGGCCCGAAGCGATGGTCGAACTCCTGACCGAGGTAAAAGACCAGGTCAGAACGGATTGTCAGTGGCATACCTCACGATGGGCACATACGGCCACAGTGCCGTCACCCAGACGACAGGAGGTTCGTCATGGCCAGCAACCGCGCGGCAGCCACTCACCGGCACAGCGTCACCGGCCCTGCCCCCTCACTGAACGGCCCGGCGAGCGACGTGCACCCCGTCCTGCGCCGGACCACGGCCCCGCCCGCCGCCCTCGACCTGCTCACGCAGGCGCGCACAGGGCTGGACGAGGCCGCCGTCCTCGATACCCCCAACGAGCGGTACGCCACGGCGCACCTCGCGGCGCTGCGCACCGCCGCTGCCGTCCTCGCGGCCCGCGCCCGGCCCGACCTCACGCCCCGGCGCCGCGCCCGCATCCGCAGCGCCTGGGAGCTCCTCCCCGAGATCGCCCCCGAACTCGCCGAGTGGAGCGCCCACTTCGCCGCGGGCGCCACCCGCCGGGCCCGCGCCGAGGCCGGCATCGTCGGCGCCGCGTCCCCGCGCGACGCCGACGACCTCATACGCGACGTCGCGATGTTCGTGCGCCTGGTGGAGCGCCTGCTGTCCGTCCAGCCGGTCCTGCCGCGCCAGAACCCGCCGGGAGGCGACCACGACTACCCGCACGCGGGCTGACGGCACGGCCGAGGCAATAGGGTGGACGCGCACGAAGCCCTCACCTCGGGGGTGTCCGTCCGCTCCGCCGGGTAACGCGGCGGGGCCGCGTCTAGGAGTCAGTTGCCGTGTCGGATCCGTCGCGCTCGCCCGCCCCGCAGGAACGTCCGCAGACCGGGGCGCTGGGGACCGATCCGGCGAGGCCGCGTTCGTCACTGCGCACGGCCGTCGTGTGGGAGGTGCTCCAGGAGGCGCTGGAGCGCCGGGTCAAGGGCAGCGGCCGGGAGTCCCTCGACGTGCTGGACGCCGGGGGCGGCAGCGGCAACTTCGCCGTACCGCTCGCCCGGCTCGGCCACCGGGTGACCGTCGTCGACCCCAGCCCCAACGCCCTGTTCGCCCTGGAGCGCCGCGCGGCCGAGGCCGGCGTCGCCGACCGCGTACGGGGCGTGCAGGGCGACGCGGGCGGCCTCTTCGACGTCGTGGAGCGCGGCGGGTACGACGCCGTCCTGTGCCACGGCGTCCTGGAGTACGTCGACGACCCCGCCGACGGCATCCACAACGCCGTGGCCGCGCTGCGCCCCGAGGGCGTCCTCAGCCTCCTCGCGGCCGGCCTCGGCGGCGCCGTCCTCGCGCGGGCGCTCGCCGGGCACTTCAAGGAGGCCCGGCACGCGCTCGGTGACCCCAGTGGCCGATGGGGCGAGGGTGATCCCGTCCCCCGGCGCTTCACGGCCGAACAGCTCACGGAACTGGTCGAGGGCGCGGGCCTCGCCGTCGGCGCGGTACACGGCGTACGGATCTTCGCCGACCTCGTCCCCGGCGTCCTCGTCGACACCGAGCCCGGCGCGCTGGAAGCCCTGCTGAAACTGGAGGAGACGGCGGCGGAACTGCCCGCTTTCCACTCCGTGGCGACCCAGCTCCACGTCCTCGGCGAGACCCGCGCGAGCTGACCGGTCCCTTTACACCCCCTTGACCCTGGCTTGATCATGGTCCCGGCCGTGATGGAGTACGCCACAGGCCCTCCGTTACGGCGCCGTGCGCCGTATGATCGAGGGAGACCGTCCGGCATGACGGGTCGGCCGCCGGGGAATGGAAGCCTCAGCGAGCCGGGACGCTCTTGACGGGTTCTGGTTGGCCAATTGGCGTAGAGGGGCGGGTTTCACGGGGGCGATTCCCTGCCTATCCTGAAGGGACCCCCGGGTCGCCCCGGCGACTGCACGATGAGGAGGACGCCGTGCCGCTCTCTGAGCACGAGCAGCGAATGCTTGAGCAGATGGAGCGAGCGCTGTACGCCGAAGACCCCAAGTTCGCGACAGCGCTTGAGGGAAGCGGGCTGCGGACGTACACCCGGCGACGGGTCTACCAGGCGGTCGCCGGCTTCCTCGTAGGTATCGCGCTCCTCATGGCCGGTATGGTCGCCCAGCAGGTCTGGCTCAGCGTGGTCGGGTTCCTCGTCATGCTGGGATGCGCCGTGCTCGCCGTGACCGGTTGGCGCAAGGCCCCCAAGCCGGGCGAGCAGCCCGCGCCCGGCGGCCCCCACGCCCGCCAGCCCCGGTCGAGGCGCTCCATGATGGACCGCATCGAGCAGCGCTGGCAGCGCCGCCGTGACGAGCAGCAGGGCCAGTGACCCGAGGCGCGTAGCGCGCAGCTTCTGACACGTACGGCTGAGGGGGCCACCCGATGGGGTGGCCCCCTCAGCCATGTGCGCCGGATGGCGCCGGGAACGGTCGAGCCGGGTGACAGGCGAGCGGGGAAGCCGCCGAGGAGGGTGACAGCCGAACCGGGGAGCCGCCGAGCCGGGTGGCCGCCGAGCCGGGTGGCCGCCGAGCCGGGTGGCAGCCGAGCCGGGTGGCAGCCGAAAAGAAGGGCCGCCGCGCGGTGTCCGGAGACACCCCGCGGCGGCCCTTCCCGCGCCTCTCAGCCTCCTTGTTGCTGCCCCCGCCCGGCCCACGGCGCCCGCTGTGCCAGGCCGGCCCAGCGGGTCGCCCAGGACGCCTTCGTGGCCGTCCAGCGGTCCATGAGGTCCCACATCGCCCGGACGGCGGAACGGGGGGCGACGAGGGCGCGCAGGCGGACCGGCCAGGTCGCGCGGGCACGGAAAGCGGCGCGGACCGCACGGGCCTCGTCCGCCAGGCCGGCCTCCGCGCGCGGGTGCGGTGCGAAGAGGACCTGCTCCACCGCGCCGGCCACCCGGTGCACGGACCGCGCCGCGGGCTCCTCCAGCTCGCCGAGCTCGACGATCCGCTCGGCGGCCCGCCGGGGCGTGAGCGCCTCGTCCGGCGCGATGCCGAAGTCCCACGCCGTGTCCGTCAGCTCCCGCCACACCGCCAGGACATGCGCGACGGCGGCCTCACCGGCCCGCACGGAGGGATCCTCACCCGGCGCCAGCGGATCACCCACCGCGCCCTGGGGCCCCGCGCGGTCCCCGCCAGGACCGGCCCCGGCGTGCCGCGCCGACGCCAGTCGCAGCGACCGCCTGCGCAGCCGCCACAGCATCGGCAGCGACGGCACCGCGATCACCAGCACGGCCAGCAGCGACCACCAGGCCACCTTGTACCAGGGGGTGCCCCCGCCGCCGCCCGTCGCCGAGTCCACCGGCAGCGCGCTCGCGCAGCCGTTCTCCTTGCGCTCCACCGCCGAGCAGCTCGCGCTCGCGGACGGTGCCGCGGAGGGCGCCGCGCTCGCCGACGCCGAGCTCTCCGGCACCACCGGAGCCGCCGGGTCCGCGGAGTCCGGCAGCGTGTACGACGGCGTCGAACCCCGCGTCGGCGTCGGCTCGAACCGGGTCCAGCCGATGCCCTCGAAGTACAGCTCCGGCCACGCGTGCGCGTCCTTCAGGCTCACCTCGACCGTGCCGTTCCCCTGCGGGGTGCCCGGCGCGAAACCGACCGCGACCCGCGCCGGGATGCCCAGCGTCCGGGCCATCGCCGCCATCGCGAACGAGTAGTGGACGCAGAAGCCCTGCTTGTCCCGCAGGAACGTGGCGATCGCGTCCGGACCCGTCCCGACGTCGACCTGGGTGTCGTACTGGAAGCCGCCCGTCACCGCGAAGTAGTCCTGGAGCGCGACCGCCTTCGCGTAGTCCGTCTCCGCGCCCCGGGTGATCTGCCGGGCCTGCTGCCACACCACCGACGGCAGCGAGGACGGCACCTCCGTGTAGTCGCCCAGGATCGACGTGCGCGCCTCGGGCGCCGCCGCGAGCTGCTCCGCCGTCGGCTGCACCTCCAGGCTGTTGACCTGGTACGTCAGACCGCGCGTGTTCTGGCCGTGGTCCCCGACGAGGGTCATGCCCTCGGGCTCGAACCGCCAGTTCCCGGCGATGCGCACCCCGCTCGGCGGGTAGGGCATCGGCAGCCAGTCCTGCGCGTACCAGTCGGCGGCCGTGACCTGGGTGGTGACCTCCGCCCGCTTCACGTCCGAGCGCAGGCCCACCGGCGTCGGGAAGTTCTTGGGGACCTCCTGGATGCGCTTGCGGGACGGGCGCCAGGTCGTGCCGTCGAAGTCGTCCAGGGAGACGATCCGCAGGTACATGTCCGACAGGTCGTTGGAGTTCGTCCGCAGCGTCAGGACCGTACGGTCCTGGTCGATGTTCAGGCTGTCGCGCAGCGACACCAGCGGGTTGACCGCCGAGATCGTGCCCCCGCCGCCCGTGCCCGCGCCGACTCCCGCGCCCGTGCTGTCCAGCAGGCCGCCCTGGATCGCGGGGATCGGCAGCAGCGGCACCACCAGGGCGACGCCGAGCGCCGCCATGCCGATCCGCCGTCCCGTGCGCACCGGGGCCACCGGGCCCTCCGCCGCGCCGGGACCGCCGGGCCCGCGCGGGGCGCCGCCGAAGACGCGGCCCCACTGGGAGAGCCGCTCGCGGCCCTCGGCGAGCAGCAGCATCAGATAGCCGGCCGCCGCGACCAGGAACCACAGCCAGTCGGAGCCCCCCTCGGACAGGCCCGCCGCCACCGAGTACAGGGCCAGCAGCGGCAGCCCGGCCGGGGCCGCGTTGCGGAACGTCACCGCGAGGGTGTCCACCAGCAGGCCGATCACCAGGACCCCGCCGATCAGCATCAGCCGGATGCCGTCGGACAGCGGGGCCGGGATCGCGTACCGGCTCACGTCGTCCCCGCCCGCCTGGAACAGGTCCGCGAAGCGCGCGATCGCCTCCGGGCCGGGGACGATCCCCGCGAGGGCCTGCTCGCGGGCGAAGACCAGGGTCAGCAGCAGGACCGTCACCAGCACCTGCGCCGCCACCGTCAGCGGCCGGGCCAGCGGGATACGGCGGGCCGCCGCGCCCACGCCCGACTGGACCAGCAGGAGCAGCACCGCCTGGAGGAACCACGAGCTGCGGTCGACCAGCGGCAGCAGGGCGGTCGCCGCCATCAGCGTGGCCGCCGCCGAGCACAGCGTCACTCTCGCGCGCCCGCTCATGATCCCGTCCTTCCGATCGTGCCCACCACGCCCGACCGCTCGCGGTCCGCCTGGCGCCACAGGTCCTCCAGCGAGGCGCCCCTCGGGACGCTCACCGCCGTCCAGCCCGCGTCCCGCAGCATCCTCAGCCGCTCTTCCTGACCCTTCATCGGTTCGGACCCGCCGTTCGGTTCACGGCCCGCCTCCCGGCTCCAGGAGTCGTTGTCGACGAGGAACGCGATCGCTCCTCCGCTGCGCTGGCGCATCTTCGCGGCCACCGCCGCCTGCTCCTCGTCCAGGTCGCCGAGGAACGCGATGAGGAGGCCCTCGTTGCCGCCGCGCAGCACGTCGTACGCGCGCGAGAGGCCCGCGCCGTCGGAGTGGTCGACCACTGCGAGGGTGTCCATCATCAGGCCGGCCGCCTCGGCGGACTCGCCGCCGCCCACGAAGCCCTCGGTGCCCTCGCCGGGGACCGAGCTGCCGGTGTCGGTGAGCAGGCGGACCGTGAAGCCGCGCTCCAGCATGTGCGTCAGGACCGACGCCGCGCCCGAGACCGCCCACTCGAAGGGCGCGTCCGGGCCGACGCCGTCGTACGCGATGCCCCGGGTGTCCAGCAGGACCGTGCAGCGGGCGCGCTGCGGCTGTTCCTCGCGGCGGACCATCAGCTCGCCGTAGCGGGCCGTCGAGCGCCAGTGGACGCGGCGCAGGTCGTCGCCGTAGCGGTAGCCGCGCGGGATCACGTCGTCCTCGCCGGCCAGCGCGAGCGAGCGCTGGCGGCCGTCGCCGTACCCCTTGGCCTCGCCGCTGAAGCGGACCGGGGGGAGGGGGTCGACGCGGGGGATCACGGTCAGGGTGTCGTACGACGAGAACGAGCGGGTCAGTTCGCACATGCCGAACGGGTCGGACAGGCGCAGCTGGAGGGGGCCGAGCGGGTAGCGGCCCCGCAGGTCGGAGCGGACCCGGTAGGAGACCTCGCGCCTGCCGCCCGCCTCGACGCGGTCCAGGACGAAGCGGGGGCGCGGGCCGAGGACGTACGGCACCCGGTCCTGGAGCATCAGCAGGCCGGTCGGCATCCGCGACACGTTGTCCATGCGCAGGTGCACGCGGGCCTCACTGCCGGCGGGCACGCGCGCGGGCGCGAGCCTCCGGCTGCCCGCCACCCGGTACCGCGTCCGGTACAGCACCGCCGCGCAGATCAACGGCAGCACCGCGAGCAGCAGCCCGACCCGCAGCAGATCCGGCTGCCCGAGCACGTACGCGCAGATGGCGGCGGCTATCCCGGCGGCGAGGAACGACCGCCCCCGCGTGGTGAGCCCGGCAAGCGCGGTCCGCACGCCACCCTTCTCACCCGGCTTGCCCTCACCCCGGCTCCCTGAGGCACCGGAACCGCCCACCGGCCGCCCCTGCGCGGTCGCCCCCACGGGCCCGTACGCCGGTGGCCCGGCAGGCCGTTCGGGATACGCACCCGAAGCGCCCGACCCGGCGAAGCCACCCGGTGGAGCCCCCGCCGGGCCGGCCGAGGGGGCGGCAGGCCGCCGGGGGTGTCCGCCCGGGGCGACCCCGGCGGCGTGCCCGCCTGCCGCCGCTCCTGCGGAGTCGGCCGACGGGGAGCCGGGCCGTCGGGGATACCCGTCCGGAGCGCTCCCAGCGGGGGTGCTCGGCGGAGTGCCGGGCCGTCGGGGGGCGCCGCTCGAAGCGGTCTCTGCGGGGTCGCTCGGACGGGGGTGGCCGCTTGGGACAGCCCCCGCAGGGTTGCCCGGGGGAGTGCCGGGCCGTCGCGGGTACCCGCCTGATGCGGCTCCCGTGGCCTGCCCGCCTGCCGGTGGCCCGAAGGAACCGGCCGCTGCCGGGTCGCCCGGGAGCCCCGGTCGACCGCCCGCAGAAGCACCCGGGGCGCGCCCGGGCTGCGGGGATCCCGTCGGCCGCGTGGGCTCGCCGAACGCCGCCTCGGCCCGGCCGCCCGGGTGCCGCCCGTGTGCCGGCCCCGTGGAGCCGGCGGACGGCGTTCCCGCGGGGCCTCCCGGCACCCCCCTGGCGCCGGCCCCCGCGGGCCGCCCGTCCGGTGTGTCCCCTGTCGGGAAACCGCCGGGCGGTGCCCCTTCGGGCGTCATCACAGGCCCCGCGAGCCGTACGGCTGGCCGTAGTCGCGCTGCTGCTGGGGGGTTGCCGGGACCGGGGTGCGCTGGAGGATCTCTTCGACGACCTGTTCCGAGGTGCGGCGGTTGAGCTGGGCTTGGGCGGTGGGCAGGAGGCGGTGAGCGAGGACGGGGACCGCGAGGGACTGGATGTCGTCGGGGAGGGCGTAGTCGCGGCCGGAGAGGGCGGCGGTGGCCTTCGCCGCGCGCAGGAGGTGGAGCGTCGCGCGCGGGGAGGCGCCCAGTCTGAGGTCGGGGTGCGTGCGGGTGGCGCCGACGAGGTCCACGGCGTACCGCTTGACCGCCTCGGCGACATGGACTCCGCGCACGGCGTCGACGAGCTTGACGATGTCGTGCGCGTGCGCGACGGGCTGGAGGTCGTCCAGAGGGCTCACCGCGCCGTGCACGTCGAGCATCTCCAGCTCGGCCTCGGGGCTCGGGTAGCCGATGGAGACGCGGGCCATGAAGCGGTCGCGCTGCGCCTCGGGCAGCGGGTAGGTGCCCTCCATCTCGACCGGGTTCTGGGTCGCGACGACCATGAACGGGCTCGGCAGCTCGTACGACTGCCCGTCGATGGTGACCTGGCGCTCCTCCATGGACTCCAGGAGCGCGGACTGCGTCTTCGGCGAGGCGCGGTTGATCTCGTCGCCGATGACGATCTGCGCGAAGATCGCGCCCGGCTTGAACTCGAAGTCACGGCGCTGCTGGTCCCAGATGGACACCCCGGTGATGTCCGAGGGCAGCAGGTCGGGGGTGAACTGGATACGGCGGACCGAGCAGTCGATGGACCGCGCCAGGGTCTTGGCGAGCATGGTCTTGCCGACGCCGGGGACGTCCTCGATCAGCAGGTGCCCCTCGGCGAGCAGCACGGTCAGCGCGAGTCGTACGACCTCGGGCTTGCCCTCGATCACCCCCTCCACCGACCCGCGGACCCTGTCCACGGTGGTGGTCAGATCAGTGAGGCTCGCTCGTTCGTCATAGGTCGTCACCCGGCCCTCCTCGGCCCGTACTGTTCCGGGCCGCCGCTGTCGTGCGAACCGGCCCACCCCGAATCACGGACGCCGCCCCCGGAATGTTCGGCTCGGCGCCCTCACCGCATTCTTGCCGCCGTTACCGATTCGTGTCACTCGCCTGTGGATAACCGCCGGAGATATGTCCTGGGCTGCGGCTTTTGCCGGTAATGGTGACAGGAAGTTGACAGGGCGCGGACCCCGTACTCGCGGTGCTCGCGCTAGTGGGCCGGGTCGATCTCGCGCAGCAGACCCGTCTTCACGTCGAAGACGAAGCCTCGCACATCGTCGGCGTGCAGCAGGAACGGAGACGTGCGCACCCGCTGCATGGACTGCCGGACGTCCTGGTCGACGTCGCGGAACGCCTCCACCGCCCACGCGGGACGCTGGCCGACCTCGTCCTCCAGCTCGGTGCGGAACTCCTCGGTGATCTGTTCCAGGCCGCAGCCGGTGTGGTGGATCAGGACGATCGAGCTGGTGCCCAGCTTGCGCTGGCTGATGGTGAGCGAGCGGATCACGTCGTCGGTGACCACACCGCCCGCGTTGCGGATCGTGTGGCAGTCGCCCAGTTCGAGGCCGAGCGCCGCGTGCAGGTCGAGACGGGCGTCCATGCAGGCCACGACCGCGACACGCAGGACCGGGCGGGCGTCCATGCCGGGGTCGGTGAACGCCGAGGCGTAGTGCTCGTTCGCCTGCACCAGCCGGTCGGTGACCGTGCCGCCGTGAGGTATGGCGCCTTCGGAGTCTGTCGATACGGATGCGGAAGTCGTCATATCCATGACGGTACTGGTCACCCGCCTTCCGGTCCCGTTGTGAGAAAGGAAAATGAGGGTCATCGCACCCTCGGTGTGAGGTAAGCCACAAGAGTGAGCAGGTGGGGGCCCAAAGGGTGATTTCTCGCCGTACGCGGCTACCCGCGCGTGAGGGTCCGCGACGCGCAGGCCGGTTGATTGACCGTGAGACAGCGTGGACTAAAGTGACGCGAAGCGGGAGGCGCGGCAGCGGAGGCTCTCCCTGCCGACTCGAACCCGAGAAACTTCCCCGTGGGACCCCGGCCCGGCCGCTCGTGGTCTCCCCGCGTGCGCGGCGCGTACGTACGGGCCCCGCCGGTAACTGAGAGGGCCCCTTGAGCAACAGCCGACACGTCCCCGTGATGCTCCACCGGTGCCTGGACATGCTGGCACCAGCGCTTCAGGAGCCGGGAGCGGTCGTCGTCGACTGCACACTCGGGCTCGGCGGCCACAGCGAAGCCCTCCTGGAGCGCTTCCCCGAGGCCCGCCTCGTCGCCCTCGACCGCGACAAGGAGGCCCTGCGCCTGTCCGGCGAGCGCCTCGCGCCCTTCGGCGAGCGCGCCACCCTCGTCCACGCCGTGTACGACGAACTCCCCGACGTCCTCGACCGGCTCGGCCACCCGCGCGTCCAGGGCGTCCTCTTCGACCTCGGCGTCTCCTCCATGCAGCTCGACGAGGCCGGCCGCGGCTTCGCGTACGCGCAGGACGCCCCCCTCGACATGCGCATGGACCAGACGACCGGCATCAGCGCCGCCGAGGTCCTCAACACGTACCCCGGCGGCGAACTGGTGCGCATCCTGCGCGCGTACGGCGAGGAGAAGCAGGCCAAGCGGATCGTCTCGGCCGTCGTGCGCGAGCGCGAGAAGGAGCCGTTCACCAACAGCGCGCGGCTCGTCGAGGTGATCCGGGGCGCGCTGCCGCAGGCCGCGATGCGGACCGGCGGCAACCCCGCCAAGCGGACCTTCCAGGCGCTGCGCATCGAGGTCAACGGCGAGCTGTCCGTGCTGGAGCGGGCGATCCCGGCGGCCGTCAAGTCGCTGGCCGTGGGCGGGCGGATCGCCGTCCTGTCGTACCACTCCCTCGAAGACCGCCTGGTCAAGCAGGTGTTCGCGGCCGGCGCCGCCAACACCGCGCCGCCCGGGCTGCCGATCGTGCCCGAGCGCTACCAGCCCCGGCTCAAGCTGCTCACGCGCGGTGCCGAACTTCCCACCGAGGAAGAGATCGCCGAGAACCGCCGGGCCGCCCCCGCGCGGCTGCGGGGCGCCGAGCGCATCAGGGAGGACGTGGAGTGAGCCGGTCAGGGACCGAGGCGGTCGGCCGACCGGGGAGGCGTGGCCCGCTTCCCGACGGGGAGTCCGCGACGGGACTCGCGAGGGCCGCGCGGAGTTCCCGGGGCAGGCGGATTCACACATCTGAGCGACTCGGGCCGGTTCGTGCATCTTCGCGGAGGCTTCGGACGTCCTACTGGGTGGAGGCGCTATGAGAACGGGACTCAAGGGACGACTGGCCGGGCTGCTGCCGGCCGGAGGCGGTGCGCAGGCCGGACGGACACCGTTCGTGCTGCTGGTCGTCGTCCTGCTGGGCGGCGGGCTGATCGGCCTGCTGGTGCTCAACTCCGCGCTCAGCGAGGGCTCGTTCCGGATGGACGACCTCCAGAAGGAGACCAAGAGCCTCACCGACGAACAGCAGGCGCTCCAGCGGGACATCGACTCCTACTCCGCGCCGGACGCCCTCCAGAAGCGCGCCCGCGAACTCGGCATGGTCCCCGGCGGCGACCCCGCCTTCCTCCAGCCCGACGGCACCGTCAAGGGCTCCCCCTCACCCGCCGCGCAGCCCTCCGGGGCCCACGTGCGTGAGTCCGTACGGCCCCCCGAGGCGATCACGCTGTCGCAGACGAACCAGAACGCGACGAACCAGAACGCGACGGGCGGGTTCCCGACGGGCCAACTCCCCACCGGCCAGAGCCAGACCCCCGGTACCCAGGCGAATCAGCCGGGCCGGACGGGGCAGACGCCGAACCAGCCGAGTCAGCCGAACCAGCCCGCCCGGCCGCTCGTCCAGGCGAACGAGCCGAACCAGGCGAACGAGCCGAACCAGGCGAACGAGCCG
>NZ_LIRL01000608.1 GCF_001419795.1 Streptomyces niveiscabiei | reverse complement strand
TCCCCCTCGGCGCGGTCGCCGCCCACCCGGACGGCGACGCGGCCACCGTCGAGGCCGAGGCCATCGCCAGCCACGCGCCCGCGTACGGGAGCGTCGCCGCCGCCCAGGACCCCGCCGACCCCGGACGCCTGCTGCTCGGCCCCCTGCACCGCCACGCGGCCACCGGCTTCCACCTGGACGCCGTCTACGACGCCCTGTTCGTCCGCCCGGTCCAGTCCGCCGCGCGCCTGGTCCGCTTCCTCGACCGCGAGGTCGTCGACGCCTACGTGGGCGGCGCCGCCGCCCTGCCCCGCTGGCTCGGCACCGCCGTACGGCGGGCCCAGACCGGCAACGTCCAGACCTATGTGAGCGCCCTGCTCGCCGGCACCGTCGTCCTCGCGGTGACCGTCCTTCTCGTCGCCTCGGGAGGGTGAGCGGCCGTGATCGGTATCAACGAGTCCGTGATGCAGTTCCTTCTGGCATTCACCGTCGCCGGACCGCTCCTCGGCGCCGTCACCGCCCTGCTGCCCGCCCCGCCGGGGCTGAAGGGGAAGTCACCGGACCAGGCGGTGCTGCGCCACGGCGTGACCGTCACCGGCGCCGTCCTGGCCGCCGCGATCGCCCTCGCGCTGGGCTTCGACCACGACCACCCCTCGACGATGCAGGCCAGCACCGACATCAGCTGGATCCCCGCGCTCGACGTACGCATCCACCTCGGCATCGACGGCATCTCCCTCCCGCTGCTGGTCCTGACCGCGCTGCTGACCTTCCTGTGCGCGCTGTACTCCTACTGCAAGCCGCCCACGGGCCCGTCCCCGAAGGCGTTCGTCGCCCTGCTGCTCCTCCTGGAAGGCGGCACCCTCGCCACCTTCGCCGTCCTCGACCTCCTCCTGTTCTTCCTCGCCTTCGAGACCGTCCTCATCCCGATGTACTTCCTCATCGCCCGCTGGGGCGGCGAGGACCGGACCCGCGCGGCCTGGAAATTCATCCTCTACACGCTGCTCGGCTCCGTCGTCATGCTCCTCGGCCTGCTCCTGATCGGCGTGAAAGCGGGCACGTTCGACATGGTCGCACTCGCCACTGACAACGGCCGGTCCCTGACCACATCCGTGCAGGTCACCGCCGCTTTGGCGATCGGTCTCGGGCTCGCCGTGAAGACCCCGATGTGGCCTCTGCACAGCTGGCTCCCCGACGCCCACACCGCCGCCCCGACCACCGGCTCGGTCCTGCTCGCCGGCGTCCTGCTCAAGATGGGCACCTACGGGTTCGTCCGCATCCTCCTGCCCGTCGCCCCGGACGGCCTGCGCACCTTCGCGCCCTACCTCGCCGCCTTCGCCGTCGTCGGGATCGTCTACGGTTCCCTGGCCTGCCTCGCCCTGGTCAGGCCCGGCGCGAACGGCGACCTCAAACGCCTCATCGCCTACTCCTCCGTCGGCCACATGGGCTTCGTCCTGCTGGGCATCGCGTCCATGACACCGACCGGCGTGAACGGCGCCCTGTTCGCGAACATCGCCCACGGCCTCATCACCGGCCTGCTGTTCTTCCTCGTCGGCGCCCTCAAGGACCGCACCGGCAGCACCGACCTCGACACCCTCGCCCGGGAGACCGGAGCGGCCCTGTACGGCCGTGCGCCGCGCCTGGGCGGGCTCCTCGCGTTCGCCGCCGTCGCCTCCCTCGGACTGCCCGGACTCGCCGGGTTCTGGGGCGAGATGCTGGCCCTGTTCGGCGCCTTCGACCCCGCGAGCGACCTCAGCCGCCCGGCCTTCCTGACGTTCACGGCGATCGCCGCCCTCGGCACCCTCCTGACGGCCGCCTACCTCCTGCTCGTCGTCCGGCGCGTGTGCATGGGCGCCGTCCCGCAGGACGCCCCGCACCTCGCGGACGTGCGCGCGTACGAGTTCGCGGCCTGGACCCCGCTCGTCGTCCTCACCGTCGTCGGCGGCCTGTGGCCCAAGGCCCTCCTCGGGCTCACCGACCCGGCCGTGCAGCAGCTCCTCGCAGGAGGCCCCCGATGAGCGCCCTCGCGCAGTCCGTCGTCCAGTCGGTCGACTGGCTCACGATCGCCCCGCCGACCGTCACGGCCGTCGCCGGCCTCGCCGTCCTGGTCGCCGACCTGTTCCTCCCGGACGCGAAGAAGCACCTCCTGGGCTGGTTCTCCGTCGTCGGCCTCGCCGCTGCCGCGGTCCTCCTGCTGCCCCTCCTGGACGGCGACCACGCCACCTTCTGCGCGGTCGGCGACCCGCGCGCGTGCAGCTACACGGCGGACCGCTTCACCCTCGTCGTCCAGTTCCTGGTGCTCGGCGGCGCCCTCCTGACCGCCCTCCTGTCCGTCACCGCCCTCAAGGACGAACGCAAGACCCTGCCCGCGGGGGAGTACTGGTTCCTGCTGCTGTCCTCGGCCGCCGGCGCCGCCCTGCTGCCCGCCTCCCGCGACCTCGCCACCCTGGTCGTCGCCCTGGAGGTCGCCTCCCTGCCCGCGTTCGCGCTGGTCGGCATCCGCCACGGCGACAAGCGCTCCTCCGAAGCGGCCCTGAAGTTCTTCCTGTCGTCCGTCACGGCCACCGCCGTCAGCCTCCTGGGCATCAGCTTCGTGTACGCCACGACAGGCACCCTCTACCTCACCCAGGTGGCCGAACGCATCCAGGACATCGACGGCCAGTTCCACACCCTCGCCCAGACGGGCGTCGTCCTCACCCTCGTCGGCTTCGCCTTCAAGACGGCCGCCGTCCCGTTCCACTTCTGGGTCCCCGACACGTACGCGGGCGCGCCCCTGCCGATCGCCGCCTACCTGTCGGTCGTCGGCAAGGCCGTCGGCCTCTCCGGCCTGATCCTCGTCACCGTGGTCGCCCTCCCCTCGTACGGCGACGTCTGGGGCCCCGCCCTCGCGGGGCTCGCCGCGCTCACCATGACCGTCGGCAACGCCGCCGCCCTGCGCCAGCACGCCACGCGCGCGTACAGCGCGGTACGCCTCCTCGCCTGGTCCTCCGTCGGCCAGGCCGGCTACCTCCTCGTACCGATCGCCTCCGCCGCCTACACGGACGACGCCGCCCGCGCCGTCGGCTCCACCCTCGCGTACGCGCTGATGTACGCCGCCGTGAACCTCGGTGCGTTCGCCGTGGCCGCCCTGGTGGCCCGCCAGAGCCCCGCCAACCGCCTCACGGACTACCGGGGCCTGTACGCCCGCAGCCCGCTCTCCGCGCTCCTGCTGGCCTTCTTCCTGCTCTGCCTCGCCGGCCTGCCCCCCGGCGTCATCGGCCTCTTCGCGAAGGTCACCGTCTTCTCGGCGGCCGTCGACGCGGGCCTCGGCTGGCTCGCCGTCGTCATGGCCGTCAACGTCGTGATCGCCCTCTTCTACTACCTCCGCTGGACGGCCCTGCTCTTCGCCGCGCCCGAGTCAGAGCCCGCACGGCACCGCGTCCCGGTCCCCCTGACGGCTGCGCTCACCCTCACGGCCACCGTCGCCGTCGTCCTGTCCGGGGCGCCCCAGCTGGTCCTGCGGTTCGCCGACACCACCCTGTTCTGAGGCCTCACCCGGACGGCCGACCGGCCTGCCCGCGTGCGCGAGGGAACTCGTGGCGCTCGTCTGGCGTTGACACAGACAGGAGGGTCCACTGGACGTGACACCAGAAGGACCGCAGATCAGCGAGCAAAGGGTTCCCCTGCCGCACGACCTGGAGGGCGTACCGTGCACCGCCGGCACAACGGGCTCAGGACCGCAGTACTCCTCGGGGGGCTGTCCGCACTCATCGTCGTCATCGGCGGTTTTTTTGGCCGGACCGGCCTGATCATCGCCGTCCTGGTCGCCCTCGGCACCAACGCGTACGCGTACTGGAACAGCGACAAGCTCGCTCTACGCGCGATGCGCGCGCGCCCCGTGAGCGAGTTCGAGGCCCCCGCCCTGTACCGGATGGTCCGCGAACTCTCCACGCAGGCGCGCCAGCCGATGCCCCGCCTGTACATCTCGCCGACCGAGGCGCCCAACGCCTTCGCGACCGGCCGCAACCCGCGCAACGCGGCCGTGTGCTGCACGGACGGCATCATGCGCCTCCTCGACGAACGCGAGCTGCGCGGCGTCATCGGGCACGAGCTGAGCCACGTCTACAACCGCGACATCCTCATCTCCTCGGTCGCCGGGGCGCTCGCCTCGGTGATCGTCTTCCTCGCGAACTTCGCCTGGCTGATCCCCATCGGCCGCTCCGATGACGACGACGGCCCCGGGATCATCGGCGTGCTCCTGCTGTCGCTCCTCGGGCCGCTCGCCGCCAGCCTCATCCAGCTCGCCATCAGCCGCTCCCGCGAGTACGAGGCCGACGCGTCCGGCGCGCAGCTCACCGGCGATCCGCTCGCCCTCGCGAGCGCGCTGCGCAAGCTCGAACTCGGCACCCAGCAGCTTCCGCTGCCCCCCGAGCCCCGGATCGAGACCGCGAGCCACATGATGATCGCGAACCCCTTCCGTCCGGGGCAGGGATTCTCCAAGATGTTCTCGACGCACCCACCTATGGCGGAGCGGATCGCCCGCCTGGAGAAGATGGCAGGTCGCCAGTCGTGAAGACCATCCTCAACGTCGTCTGGCTCGTCCTGAGCGGATTCTGGCTCTTCCTCGCCTACCTCGGCGCGGGCCTGCTCCTCTGCATCACGATCATCGGCATCCCCTTCGGGATCGCCGCCTTCCGCATCGGCGTCTACGCCCTGTGGCCCTTCGGCCGCACCACCGTCGAACGCCGCGACGCCGGTGCGCCGTCCTGTGTCGGCAACGTCCTGTGGCTCGTCCTGGCCGGCTGGTGGCTGGCCATCGGCCACATCGTCACCGGCCTCCTCCTGTGCGTCACGATCATCGGCATCCCGTTCGGCATCGCCAACTTCAAGCTGATCCCGGTCTCCCTCATGCCCCTGGGCCGCGAGATCGTCCCGACGGACGAGCCGTTCGGCGCCCGCTGAGCCCTGCCGGGGACGGGACAGCCACTCCGGGGTGAGCGAGTTGTCCACAGCCGGGTGGTTGTCCACAGGCCAGGGCGATTGTCAGTGGCGGCGTGCACGATGAAGTCATGACCGAGCACGAGCAGTCGCTGACCCGGGTGCTGAGGAAGGCCCGCACCACCCGGCCCCAGGGCCGGAGTTCACTCCCCGCCGCCGTCGACGCCGAGGGCGCTTGGTACCTGGACCCACCGAGCCTCGCCCAGTGGCTGGAGGACCAGGTCGAGGAGAAGGGCTGGTACGGGGAGCCGGACGAGGACGTCGAGACGGCCCCGTGGGCGGAGTTCCGGATACGTACGGGGGCGGCGTGAGCACCGGATCCCCGTGCGGCGAGCCTCTGCGATCGGCCCGCTGAGAGCTCACTCCCTCCCCGCCACCCACCTCCGCCGCACCCCGTACGCCACCGCGCCCAGCACCAGCACCCCCGCCCCGGACACCACCGACACCCAAGGAAGGGAGAACGCCAGCAGCAGACACCCCGCGAGACCGACCACCGGCACCAGGCGCGCGAGCGGTGCCGGGGACAGGGTCCACGCCGAGGCGTTGGCCACCGCGTAGTACAGGAGGACACCGAAGGAGGAGAAACCGATCGCCCCCCGGACGTCGAGAGTGGCGGCCAGGACGGCGACGACCGCGCCGACGGCGAGTTCGGCCCGGTGGGGGACCTGGAAACGGGGATGGACGGCGGACAGGGCGACCGGGAGATGCCGGTCACGGGCCATCGCGAGGGTCGTCCGGGACACCCCCAGGATCAGGGCGAGCAGCGACCCCAGCGCGGCGACGGCCGCACCGGCCCGCACCACGGGGACCAGCCCGGGCACCCCCGCCGCACGCACCGCGTCCACCAGCGGAGCACCCGCCCCGCCCAGCCCGTCGACACCGAGCACCGAAAGGACGGCGACCGCCACACATCCGTACACCACCAGCGTGACGCCCAGGGCGAGCGGGATCGCCCGGGGGATCGTGCGCGACGGATCCCGCATCTCCTCGCCCAGGGTCGCGATCCGCGCGTACCCCGCGAAGGCGAAGAACAGCAGCCCGGCGGCCTGGAGCAGCCCGCCCGCCCCACCGGAGAACCCGATGTCCGCCGGCCCCGCGCCGGACCTCTCGGCACCCTCCGCCCCCAGGCACACGCCCACGACAGCCACCAGGACCGCCAGCACCACGGCCACGACAGCCCGCGTCACCCACGCCGACTTCTGGACGCCGCCGTAGTTCACCGCCGTCAGCACCAGCACCGACGCGACCGCCACCGCGTGCGCGTGCGCCGGCCAGACGTACAGCCCCACGGTCAGCGCCATCGCCGCGCACGACGCCGTCTTCCCGACGACGAAGGCCCACCCGGCGAGGTACCCCCAGAACGCGCCGAGGCGCTCCCGGCCGTAGACGTACGTACCGCCCGAGGCGGGGTAGCGGGCGGCCAGCCGGGCGGAGGCGGTCGCGTTGCAGTAGGCGATCACGGCGGCCAGCGCGAGGGCGGGCAGCAGACCGGTACCGGCAGCCCGCGCGGCGGGCCCCAGGGCGACGAACACGCCGGCCCCGATCATCGCCCCGAGCCCGATCACGACGGCGTCCCCGAGGCCCAGGGTGCGGCGCAGGGAGGCGGGAGAACCGGAGGGGAGGGTCATGGGCGGAGCCTTCCGGGG
>NZ_LIRL01000607.1 GCF_001419795.1 Streptomyces niveiscabiei | reverse complement strand
ACCGGGTACAGGTCGGGATCGCCCGTCGGTGCGGGACTGTCGGCGGGGACGGGCGGGCGGGCCGCCGGACCGTCCCCGTGCGTGGGGATTTCGGGCATCTGGGCCATGACCGGACCGTATGTGGAGTATCCCCGACGACATCGCCGGACTGCCCCGCGAGCGCCGCGCCCACCGCCTCGTCGACCTCGCCCACGCCCACACCCTCGCGGGCGACCGTGAGAGCGCCGTCGACACCCTTCTTGAGGCCGAGGCTGAGGCCCAGGAAGAGGTCACGGGACGGCCGCGCAGCCGTCAACTCGTGACCGATCTGGGACTGTTGGGGGCCGCGAGCCGGGAGGGGCAGTTGCGCGCGCTCGCGGCGCGCTGTGGACTGCCCGGGTGACACGCACCCTGTATGTGATCTCCTGCGCCGCGCCACCCGTCCTGCACGCCGCGACCGGCATCCGCCTCGCGCACGAGCGGGGATGGGACGTCTGCTCCGTCCTCACCCCCTCCGCGCGCGACTGGCTCTCCGACGACACCGACGACGGACTCGACGCCCTCCGCGAACTCACCGGACACCCCGTCCGCCACGCTTACAAGCTGCCTTCGCAGGCGGACGTCCTGCCGCCGGCGGACGCACTCCTGGCTGCCCCTCTCACCCTCAACAGCCTCACCAAATGGGCCGGGGGGCACGCCGACACGCTGGCCCTCGGGCTGCTGACCGAGGGCATCGGCCTCGGCCTGCCCATCGTGGCCCTCCCGTACATCAACCGCGCCCAAGCCGTGCACCCCGCCGTCGCGGGCGCCGTCGGGGTCCTTCGCGACGCAGGGGTCCGTGTCCTCCTGGACGACGGCCACGACACCGGACACACTCCGCACACCCCCAAACACGGCAACGTCGCCGCGTATCCGTGGGACCTTGCCCTGGACGCCCTGCCCGCAGCAGATTGACCCGCCCGGTTGGGGCGGTGAGACTTTCACCGCCCCAACCGGCACGGCGCTCCGTCCCACTGCACGGGCCCACCACCTGGGGCAGAAAAGATGTCGGTACCTATCAGAGCGGGGCGCTACCGTTTTCGCATGTTCACGCGATACCGCAAGCGGCGTGATCCGCAAGCGGCGGATCCTCAACGGCCGGATGACGAGACCCTCATCGAGGGCGTTCCGGACTACTTGGAGACGCCCCTTCGACGGTGGCTGTTCGCTGCGCTGCAGGAGGACGAGGACCTTGCGCAGAAGATCGCTCTCCACCTGCGCCTGCGTGTGGACACCGGTCCTCGGGAGTACTCGCCGACGAAGTTCTTGACGGTCAGTACCACGGTTGAGCAACTGCCTGAGGTCATCAATGCGCTGCTGCACCTGAGCACGCCCCCTGAGCCACTGTTCCATGCGGCTGCGGGCGGGCGGTTCTACGGGTTGGACCTGGGCAGGCATACAAGTTACGACCGAGAGCGGGCAGTCTCGGAACTGCAGGACATGCTGAGGCTCGGAGGCTCCGCGTACCGTGTGAACGACTCCTGCACCGGGCTTGAGTTCCGGGTCGATGCGACGGCACAGCAGGCTGTCGCCAGAGTGCTGACCGTATCCCGCACGCCCCAGAGCGGGTCTGCTGCCGATCATCTGGCCACGGCCTGGAAGCGCGCGTACGGGCGCGATCCCGATCACCCCAAGGCGTACAGCGAGTCGATCAAGGCGGTGGAGTCGGCAGCCCAGTCCGTGATCGAGCCGAACAACGCCAAGGCGACGCTCGGGACGATGCTGGGGGTGCTACGCAACTCACCCCAGAAGTTCGCCACGGCGATCCCCTCACCCAGCGGCACAGACGACATCGTGCTGATTGCTGACATGATGCGGCGTCTGTGGCAGGGCCAGACGTCTCGGCACGGCTCGCAGAACCCCACACGGCTGGAGACTCAGCAGGAGGCGGAGATGGCAGTCCATCTGGCCGTCACCCTCGTTCACTGGTTCGCCGCCGGTTTGGTCTACCGCACTTCATAGAGATCACTGAATACCTGGAACTGTCCCGGATCGTGGCCCCCTGGTTTACATCTCATGGGAGAGCATCAGAGTCAGCACGGGCGCGTCCGTGTCGCCGGGGCCGGTGATGGCGATGAGCTGGTCCTCGCCGGTCGGCGCCTGGCCGGAGGGCAGGTCCTCGGCTAGCACCACGTAGCAGACCTCGTCTGCGGGGGACTGCCTGATGGCCTGCGCAACCGCGGACAGCACCGTGTGAAGTCGGGCGTCCTCGCCGCCGTCGTCACCCGCGATGAACTCCCGCCGCGCGGCTGCGGTGATGATGAGCGGCATGTCGAGTCCGGCAGCCGAGCCCGCTTCGGGCGGCACCTGGACGAACGTGCCGTCCGCGAGGAACTCCGCCTGGGTGAAGGCGGCGACCACGGGCCCGTAGATCTCATCCAGTCCATGTCGCATGCCCCGATCTCTCGGCTCCCGCTTGCCGGCCCCGTTGAGCTCGCCGCGGCTGAGCACTCCAGTCCATGACGGCTCGCCCGCTGGCGTCAACAACTCGGTGATTTCAGCGAGCCAGCGGCGGAATCTGTCCACAGGCTGATCGTTCTAACGTCCTTTCCGAGCGCAGGTGTCCGCTTTTGGCGGTGTCGTCGCGCTCTCATGCACCCCGTGTACGAAGGGCGTTGGACGGTATGGCGCAGACGAAGTTCGACCGGCAGGTTGAGGAGACCGCCGAGGCCGTGATGCGCGGGATCGGCCGTTTCCTGGGCGGCCGGGACATGGACGGGATCAAGCGGACCGACGCCACGTTCCTGCGCCCGGCCACCCGCGTGATGCCGAAGGTGGAGGGCCGCGTCTCCAGGTCGTCGTACCGGGCCGGGTGGCAGCGCCTCACCTTCCGGATCACCTTCCTCAGCGCGGCGGGTTCGGGCGGCTGGTGGACCTGGGAGAACCAGGAGACGGCCCGCTCCTGGTGGGAGCACCGGGACGCCACCCTCCACACACTCCAGACGGGCGGGATCGGCGCCGCCTCCGCCGCGGCCGCCGGCGGACTTGCGTACGGACTGCTGACCCGCGAGCGCCGGGAGCTGATGCGCGAGTGGGTCGTCCCGCTGCACGAGGCGCTCCACCGCCCGCTCGGGTACGCGGAGCAGACCGACCCTCGCCGCTACCTGCACGTGCCGACCAACTTCTCCGACGACGACGCGGAGATACGCGTCGGCCTGCCCACGCACCTGGCCTTCTCCCGCGACCTGGTCGCCGACCTCATCACCCAGAAACTCGCCCTCGAGGGCGTGACGTTCTCCTGGCACCCGGCCGGACGCACACCGTACGTACTGGTCAAGAAGACCCGCCGCCCGCCGAGCAAGGCAGCCTTCAAGGACCCCACGGTGCGCGAGCTGGTGGCCGGGGCCCCGGAGGCCGCGCCGGTCATCGGGATCGGCACCGGCGGCAGGACCGTCTCCGTCGACCTGGACGCCGAATCGCCGCACATCCTCGTCAACGCCTCCACCGGCGGCGGCAAGTCGGTGACCCTGCGCTGCATCGCCTGCCAGATGCTCCACAACGGCTCACGCGTGTTCGTCCTCGACTACAAGCGGATCTCCCACCCCTGGGCGCGCGGCATCCCCGGCGTCACCTACTGCGCCGACATCGCCGACATCCACGACGCCCTGATCGAGCTCGGCATGGAAGGCCGGCGCCGGGTGCGCGCCGCCGAAGAACTCGGCAACGACGCCGTGGACGCCATCGGACCCCGGCTGCTGATCCTCCTCGAAGAGGTCAACGCCACGATGAAGCAGCTGGCCCGCTACTGGGAGAGGACCCGCGAGTCCGGCGACCCGAAGATCTCCCCGGCGATCGACGCGCTCAACGAAGTCCTCTACATGGGCCGCCAGGTCCGCATGCACGTCCTCCTGGTCGCCCAGTCCGCCACCGCCCGCGCCCTCGGAGGACCGGAAGTCCGCGAGCAGTTCGCCACCCGCATCCTCGCCCGCTACAGCATGAACGCCTGGCGCATGCTCGCCCCCGAGGTCCACCCCGCCCCGAAGTCCACCAAGCACCCCGGCCGCGCCCAGGTCGTCATCGGCGGCACCGCCCACGAGACGCAGGTGCTGTTCTTCACCGACGCCGAAGCCCGCGCGTGGGCCACCGCCGGCCCGCTCTCCACCGGGAAGCCGAAGACGCAGCCAGAGGCCACGGTCCGACCCGCTCCCGTACAACTCCAGAAGGCTGTTGACGGGCCGCCCAGCGCCGCCGTGGACGACGCGCCGCCGACCCCGCCCGCCGTACCGGAGACGGTTACACAGTCCGTTCTCTCCACTGCCCGGACACTGGCGCAGGTCCCGGCCGCACCCGTCGACGACCAGGCGGTAGGGCTGCGTGAAGCCCACGAACACCACCTGCCGGAGATCACCCTCGCCGCCCTGCGCTACGCCCGCGCCAACGACTCCAGCTTCCCGGCCCCGGCGGGCAAGCGCGGGGCCGAACTCCTCTACCGCGTCGGCGACCTGAAGTGCTGGGCACGCAACCGGCCCCGCGCCGCCGTCGGCACCACCGACCTGGGCTGAACCGACACGGCCGGCCCCGGCCTGGAGAACACCCGGTTCACCAGGCACACCTCACCCCGGAAGGGACAGCTCACCATGACGAAGAAGACGACGCTCCCGGACCTGCTCCGCCTCACCTACCCTGGCCTGCGCGAGACCCTGGACGCCCTGCCCGCCTCGAGGGCGCTGATCGGCGTCTGCACCGACGGGTAGCCGGTCACCGTCGACCTGGACAGCGCCGCGCACGTCCTGGTCTCCACGGGCGGAGGCGGCGGGAGCTCCACGATCCTGCGTACTCTCACCGCCCAGGTCCTGCACCATGGCGCCCACGTCCTGGTCCTCGACCTCAAGCGGATTTCCCAGCAGCGGGCGCGCGGGCTGCCGACGGTGGCGTACCGTTCCAACGTCGAAGGCATCCGCCAGGCACCGGTCGGCCTCGGTACCAACTCAGACAGCAGCAACTCGCTCTGCTCACAATGATCAGCACCGTCGCGGCGACCATCACTGAGAAGATCACGTCCAGGGGTGTCCTGCGCGACGGTTGCAGGTTTGATACCGCCTCCATGGAGATGGTGCGCTCGAGCAGTACCCTCCCGGCATGTCTGCTGCCGCTGCCACCCTGTATGGAGTCTCTGGGCTACTGGAAACGGTCGGCCTCGTCGTAACCGTCCTCGACATCAGCCGTGCTCGCAGGCGTCTCACCGGGTATCTCACGCGCCCGCGCAACGTCTACACCACGGACGCAGGAATCGTTGTTGAGGCGTTCGATGCGCGCGTTGTCACCAACGAAGAGAAGACGATCGAGCAACGCATGGCAGACGTTGAGAAGTGGAAGCAGGCCGATCTGCCCCAGGAGCTCGACCGGCGGGACAAGGAACTGATGGGCCGTCTGGAGAGACGTTTCCAAAGTGACCTGGAAGCGGCTCGGAAGAATGTCGAGGACCAATACGCAGGGCTGCGGGAGTACGTCGAGGGCAGCAAGCAAAAGTGGTGGGAGAGTTACCGGGGCCCGATCCTGCTCGTCGTCGGAGTGCTCGTCGGCACGGCCGCGAACTTTGTTGCGCTGGGCTAATCCCCACAGGTTTTGACCCGGTCTGGACACACCACGGACCCCGGGGAGATCAGCCATTCCCGGGGCCCGACGTTATGGAGTCCCACTGTTCAACGACGCTGCGACCCGGGCGTCACGCGGGCGCACTGCGATGAGGAAGTACCGCTCGTCGCACGAAGGTGTCCCATCAGGCTCACTCCGGGGATTCGTCCTCGTTGCCGGGGTCCTGTTCATCGGCGCCGCGTGTACGGATCTCCGTGTCGTCTGTAATGGGTGCCGACTGGTCCTCCTCCTCGAGCCCACGCTGTGTGTCGAGTCTGGCGAGGGCTGCCGCCGCCCGCTGCACGGCGGGGGGCCGGTGCAGGTAGGACATGTCAAGTCCGTCCAGGACCGCTGCTGCCGCCCGCTGTGCAGCGGTTCGGTACAGGCCGGATTCGGCGAGGGCGTCCAAGGCTTGTTGTACGGCGGGCTGGGGAACGTAGGCGGAGATGTCGAGTCCGGCCGCTGCTGCTGCCGCCCGCTCTACTGAGGTTCGTTCAAGGACGGAATCGGCAAGGACCTTCGCAACGGTTTGCTGCAAGGAGGGAATGGTGCGTGTGGCCAGGGAGGCCGCTGCTGCCTGCTGTACCGTCTGGGCCAGGACACTGGACACACCAAGACCCGGAAGGGCCATGGAAAATGCTGCACGCACGTCAGCAACAGTGCGCCGAGCCGAAAGGGATACCCGCTCCCTGAGCCGCTGCAAAATCTCCGTGCACGAGGTGTCGGCTGGATCCGGTACCGTCGGTTCCTTCTGCGAGAGGAACGTCGGCGTCTCGTCGTCGCCGCTGGCGGAGAACAAGACCTTTGTCTCCCACACACATGCGATGTACTGAGGCTCGCTCCCACCGTCGCCATCGAGGGAGAGGCCGACCAACAGCCACTGGGCCTTGGCGGTGTACCAGACGTCGCTCTCGATCTCGTGGCCCGTGACGTCCGTGACGCTGAGCAGTTCGATCTCAGGTGTGGCCAGCCACTCCTGCCATCGCACCATGGCATCGTCGAATCCCAGGCCCGTGAACCCCGTGGGAGAGCTGAGCAGTCCGACTGCCGCCGACGCCACTGCGGAACGGACCGGCAGCGACCTCAGTAGTTCATCGGCGGAGGCTTCGGCTGCTTTGCCCGACACCTCCTGGGTGAACTGCGAAACAACTTCGTCGAAGTCACTGAGGCGCCGGAGCCGGCTTGCCACGCCCGCCAGGTCCTCGTTCATCGGGTACGGGTATGTGGTGCCGTCACCGAAGTCCTTGGTGTTGCTGGTGACGAACCACAGTTCCTCATCAGGGTTGGCCTTGAGGAACTCGATGATGGTGAACCAGATCGCCACATCGCGGGCCCCCTCGGAGTGGTTCGAGGCTTGCTTCGCCGGCGGAAGGGCCATCGCCTCGCGGGCGAGGGCCTTGCGTGCAACCTCGCCGCTGGTCTCGATCACCTCGAAGATCCCGCCGTAGACGTCTCGCCAATGATCCAGAAGACGTTCGGGGTCCAACGACTCCAGCGTGCTCTGCATCTCCCAGGGAAGCAGCCCACGCAACTTCTCCAAGGCCGCCACGGCGTCTTGGTGTTTCTTGGGGTAGCTCTTCGCTTGGTGGGCGGCCATCTCCTCCAGCACCATCCAGGGCACAGCCACCCGGTGATGCTTTGACTGCCGAAGCTTTCGGATGATGTCAGCTCGCGGACTGTCAGGCCGTAGAAGGTGGACTGCATTCGTATCAAAGATGATCAATTTGACTCCCCGTCGCATTGAGGAGGCAGTATCTCAATCTTCCTGGCCTTCGGCGGCTCCACCTGACGAAGGCAGTACGTACACCTGGACTCCGCATCGACGCGGCGACGCCCTGACCGGCCTTGCAGCCGAACTCCGATGCCGTATCGACGTCGCCGACCGCCACGGCCCGACGTCGGACTGCCGCGCCTGGTCGTCGTGTTCGAGAGCGGTGACGCCATCCTGCGGAGGTTGGTCCGTCACTGGGAAACGGTCTGTCGTCGGCCGAACGACCCGAGGGTGTCCCCGGCCATCACCGCGTTGACCGATGTCCTGTTCGCCGGCGCTATGGTCCGCATGAACGTGTTCTTCAATGGCGACCCCACCCGCAGCGCGCTCGGGCCGGGCCGCGAGCAGTTCTCCACCGTCACCCTTGGGCGGGTCCCAACGGCAGCTGGCGCAGGTTCGCCCCGGCGGCTGGCCCCGCTCCCCGGGAACGCGGGCGCCTGAACCCCGGCCGCGTCCACGTCATCCAGCACGGCGACACCATCCGCCAGACGCAGGTGCTGACCCTGACAGACCTCGAAGCCCTCGGGCGGGCCACCGGCGTCTGCTGACTCGGGCCCGGACACGTCACAGGCCCCGGGGGAGAAGACATCCCCGGGGCCCGGCGCATGAGTCGTACTGTTCAACGGCGGCGAGAGGCCGACGTTACGGGTGCGGGCGGTCAGCCTGTCCCCGGCAGCGAAGGCTCCGCCTTGTGCAGGCAGTACACGCACCTTCCTCCTTCGTCGACGCGGCCCATGCACCGTCGGCACGGCCCGCGTTCACGGACTGGGCCCCGGCCGTCCGCGCACCCCGGGCAGGTCATCACGGGCTGGCGGAAGCCGAAGCTGACCACCCACCCGTCGCCCTGGGCGGCGTCGCGCGCCAGCTGCGAGACCTCGGAGGCAGACCGTGCGTCTTCGTCGTCGCCGGTCTCCACCCCCAGGAAGACGGCGAAACACTCATCGTCATCGCATGCGACAGCCACTCCGGTCGGCATCCGGTCCCCTCCCACGCTTCCTGTGCTGACGGCCGTGCTCAATACGACCATCTTGCGCACGCGGTGCGCCTTCTCACTGGCGTCCCCACCAGAAAAGGCCGACAGCCGCCGACAGCAAGAAGCCCCCGGCGACCGCTGGTGCAGAGCGGGCCGGGGGCCTCTGTGGTCACCCGGAGCCGACGGGGGAGGCGGCGCCGGGCGACGATCAGGGGGAGCCAGTGGCGGAGTCGACGGCGGGCGCGGTGTCCTTCAGCCGGTCCAGCCGTTCGTACAGAGCCCGCAGCGTACGGGCCCGGTCCCTGACCTGGAGCAGGTTCCGCGCAGGGCGCGCCAGGCAGTCGTCGGCCTGGCCCACCACGAACTCCGCGAACAGGCGCCGGCCATCGTCCTCGGGCAGCCGGCCCGCCAGCGCGCGGACGTCACCGGCGACCGCGCGGGCGGCCCCGGCGAGCAGGAGACCGACCTGGTCGTAGTCGTCCGGCGGCAGCGCGTCGGGATCGGACCACGCCAGCACCGCACGCGCCACACGCGTGTGCGTCGCCCGATCGAGCGGCAGCTGCGCCTCAATCCGGCCCTCGGGGTCGTACAGCACCGTGTAGCCGTTCATGACACAGGCGCCTCCGCCCGCGCGGCGGAGACGAGCTCCCGCAGGTGGGCGGCGAACCGGTCGGCCGCAACGAGCGCGAGCGGTGCGTCGCCGTGCGGGCGGCTGACCCAGTCGGCCACGGCCGTGCCGTCCCGCGGCGTACACGGAGTGAGCAGCTGGTGCCCGCTGGAGAGCACCCGGACGCCGGGGATGCCCTCGAAGGCGTGGCCGGTGTCGGCCGGCACCGCGACGTACAGCCGGTCGCTCAGGTGGTCGGCGAGGACCTGGTAGCCGGTCCGGGTCCCTGCGCGCATCGCGGCGAGGGCGTCCAGCCCGGCCGCCATCGGTTCGACAGCCACCGCGTCCCACTCCCGGCCGCACACCGCCCATCCGGTGCGGCTGTGGCTCAGCAGCCACAGCCTGCGCTTGGCGTCGGTGACCGCGGCCAGCTCGTGCCAGGTCGGGGCAGCGGGCTTCTTGGCCCTGGCTGTTCTTCCGGCGGAAGCGTTCGCCATCGCGCTCTCCCTGATCGGCCGTCACGTCACCCTCCACGCAAGCAGCCACGCCCCTTCGGATGCGACGTGACACCGATGAAAGAACGATGCAAGTCGGTCCGGTCCGGGTGAACTACGGCCAAGGCCGGGCAGGTAGGGGAGGGGGAGCGGTACGGTCGCCGCACCCGTCCAACACGCGCCCGGAGCCGGTATGGCCGACCACAGCAAGCCCGTCCCTAACACCCGGCTGCGCGCTGTCCGCGAACTCGAATTCCAGATGAGCCGCAGCGAGTTCGCCAAGAAGGTCAACGACACCGGTAGGGCGATGGGGGAGAACGTCGCCTGCGGCCCGCGTCTGGTCGCGGACTGGGAAGACGGCAACGTCGCCTGTCCCCGCGCCGTCTACCAGCGCATCCTGACCCAGATGACCCGCGGGCGGAGCATGGCCGACCTCGGCTTCCGCCTGCCCACGCCAGCACCGCCCGTACGCCCCGCCGCCAGGCCGTACAGGCCGCAGGAGGATTCGGTGGAACGACGCGCCTTCTTGTCCGACGGCGCCGGCGTGCTCCTGGCCCTCCCGCTCGGCACGGACAAGCAGACGCCGGGAAAGATCGGCGCGAGCGAGGTACGCGCCGTCAGGGCGGCCGTGACCACGCTGTACGCCAAGGACCACGACCACGGCTCCGCGCCGCTGCGTCAGGCCGCGTCCGAGGCGCTGCACACCGCCTACCAGTGGCTCCAGTCCGGCACCTACACCAGCCGCACCGAGTCGAAGCTGCGGTCGGCCACCGGCGCCCTGTCGATCGCCGCCGGGTGGCTCTCCTACGACTCCGGCCGCGCAGGCGACGCCCACTCGCTGTACGGCGAAGCCCTCGCCGCCGCCCGGATCGCCGACGACCCCGAACTCGAGGCACACGCCTTCGGCTGCCTCTCCTTACTCGCCAAAGCCTCCGGCCGGCCCCGGGAGGCGATCTCCGCCGCGCAGGGCGCCCAGGCCGTCGCCCGCCACCTCGGCTCCCCGAGGCTGCTCTCCCTGTTCAACATGCGCGAGGCTGGCGGCTGGGCGCTGATGGGCGACGCCAGCGCCACGGACAAGGCGATCGTCCGCGCCCACACCCTCTACGCCAAGGGCCCCTCCGACGACGATCCGCCCTGGCTCGACTTCTACGCGCCCGGTGAACTCGCGGGCCTGGAGTGCCTCGCCCGCGCGGACCTCGGTCAGCACGAACGCGCCGCCTCCGGCGCCGAACAGGCCGTCCTCCTGCACGGCGACGCCTTCGCCAGAAACCGCGCCCTGTACACGGCCGACGTCGCCATCCAACATGCGGTGAGGGACCGTCCCGAGCCGGAGGCAGCCGCCGAAGCCGCGGGCCGGGTCCTCGCGTTCCTCCCCGAAGTGCGCTCCGACCGGCTCCTGCAGTCCCTGCACAACGTCGCCGGCGCACTCCAGCGACACGGCCGCGTCCCCGCGGTCGCCGACTGGAT
Source organism: Streptomyces niveiscabiei (assembly GCF_001419795.1). Taxonomy (GTDB): domain Bacteria; phylum Actinomycetota; class Actinomycetes; order Streptomycetales; family Streptomycetaceae; genus Streptomyces; species Streptomyces niveiscabiei. Next base: position 5,567 of record NZ_LIRL01000607.1, on the reverse strand, counting down.
CGAGGAATACCGCACCACCACCGCCACCGGAGGAGGACGGGCGTGACCAGCACCCGCACAGACGTCGTGATCCGCACCTACGGCCCCGGCCAGGTCCCGCCGATGCTCGACACGATCGCCGACATCTGGTCCGACGCCCACCCCGAACTGGTCGACACCCCAGGTGCTGCCACCGACGGCCTGTCCGCCGCCGCGCTGCGCCGCCAGGTCACCAGCCATCTGAGGCACGAAGGCTTCACACTGGTCGCGGCCTACGCGAGCGGCTCCATGGTCGGCTTCGGCTACGCCTTCCCGTGCACGCCCGAGTACTGGTACGGCGAACTGCTCCCCGAGATCCCCGAACACGTCCGCGCGGGCCGCCTCATGGGCCTGTGCGAGCTCGCCGTCACCCCCGCCCGCCAGTCCCAGGGCATCGGCTCCCGCCTCCACGCCGAGCTCCTGAAAGCCATCGACCCCGACTACGCCTCGCTGCTGGTCCGCCCCGACAACACCGCAGGGCGAACCCTGTACGAACGCCTCGGGTACAAGTACGCGGGCCCGTACCGCAACGAGCCCGGCGGCCCGGTCTACGACCTCCTGCTCCTCACGGTCGACCATGAGGCCGACACGCAGTGACGGCGCATACTCCCGCACCCCCGCCGCCCGCCAGATGGACCACGGAACCGGTCGGTGGGGTGCGTGACACGAGGGAGGAAGACGCGCCTCGGATGAGTTCCGATTTCTGAAACCTGTGCAGGTCGAAAGCCCGTTCGCCCGTCCGCGACGGCATCCGGGCCACCTCCGGAAACGGGCAGGGACCTCTCACCGGCGGCCGATATGGTCGGCCTGTAACGAAGAGCAGCCAGACGCCCGATCCAAGCACGATGTCCCTGGATGAGCTGACCGACTGGGTCCAAGACCGCTGGGGACACCTCCGCCCCGGTGAGATCCCGGACACCACCACACTGGCCGCACAGAGCCTGGCCGCAAGCCCGCTGGCCAGCATGCAGTGGCCTCGGGAGTCCCCCGACCACTGGTGACCGACCGGCAGAACTCTGGGAAGGGACACCGGAGATGCCCTGAGCCGCGAAAGAATGGGGCCATGATTCAGCTCCCCACCCTCGCCGCTGACCGGTCGGGCGACCGCACGGTTCAGCTCGCCGTCACCCAGGCCCGGCGCTCCGAGCACCCGGACCGCACGACCTGGGGCCCCGAGGATGCCCCGCCCGCGGAGAGCCACTGGGACTGGCGGGAGTTCGTTGTGGACGGCGAGGGCGACCTCTGGATCCGCCTCACCGGCGACGGCCCGCACAAGGGCGAGTGGCAGCTGCGCGGCTACAAACCGCGGCTGCCCTTCGAAGAGAAGAGCAAGCCGGTGCCCTGGCAGGACCTGGCCGCCGCGTACGGGCCGCTCACTGACCTCCCCAGCGACTGGTACCGCCAGCGCAACGAGATCCTGGAAGCGGTCGCCGGCGCGATGAGCGACATGGACGACATCCTCTTCCACGCCTGGGGCGCCCACACGCTCGGCACCGACCGCGAACACGGCCCGCTGATCGACGACGATGACAAGGACGAAGACATCGTCCGCCACGCCCAGAACATCGCCGACCGGCTGACCCAGCAGGCAGCAAAAATCCGCACGTCCCTGGCAGCGGCGCACATGGTCACGCCCTCCGAGCACACGAGCTGATCCATCGGCATCACACTCGCCACCGGCCTGGCCGGGTCCCCGCTCCTCGAGTCAACCTCGGGCCCGTCCAAGGCGGGTGGGGGAGCAGCCCAAGATCCCAGGGGCTACACGCACACCAGTGCGATGCCGCCGCCTCCGGGCCCACGGCATCGCACTCCAGTGCGTGTAGCCCCTGGGACGGCACTGCACACCTTTCCGTTGTCGCCCGTGTGGGTGACGACGCTCACCGACCAACCGAGAGACCCTCATGGACATGAACAAAACACCATCGGGCCCGGTGCCACCCACCTCCACCAGGGCGCAACTCATCGAATCCGGCGTACTGGTCGACGTGCCGACCCTCGCCTTGCAGACCGCCGGGCTCCCCTTCGCCGTCGGCATCACCACGACGGCATGGGCCATGTACGTCGGCGACCAGGAGGACCGACTGGAGACGGTCCTGACCGAGGTAGGACGCACCGTCGCCCAGATGTTCCCCGTGAGCGAGAGCGGCGTGGTCTCCGGCCTGTCCACGCTCTCCGGGCAACTCCCGGGCCCCCGCGATCAGTTGCACGTAGAGATGCACCCCGGGGACCAGTCGGATGTGGTGCTGACCTTGTTGCTTCCAGACGACTACTGAAGATGGACCCGGGCCACAGTCGCGCCCGGATCACCTCGCAGGTTCACCAGTTGTCGGGTGCGCTGCCCACCCACGCGATCGGCCGGCCCTCGCTGTTGCGGCCCCAGTGCGGTTCCTCCATCGAGGTCTCGTGACCGTCGGGCAGTACGCAGATCCGTCCCCAGCGGCCGTGCTTGCCCGCGCAGACCTCGGTGAGCCGGGCCGCGTCGCCCTCCGCCACGGCCAGGTCGTAGCGGTCCTGGTACGGCTGGAGGCGGGCCTGGAGCTCCAGGCCGAACTCCGTCTCCGCCGCCTCCATTCGGGCCCGCGCCTCCTGCACCCCAGGGTCGGACAGCAGCAGCGAGATGGCCTTCTCCGCCTCCGCGAAGGCGCTGTTGCGGACGTGCCGCCGTACGGCTTCCTGCACGCGCCGCTCTTCCTCGGGTGCGGTCATCACGCCGCTCCTTCCGTGGCGGCCCACTCCAGCCCGAGGGCGGCCAGCGCGGCGAGCTTCTCGACGGTCAGCCTGGCCCGGCGGCTCTTGCTGTTGCTGAGGAACACCCCGAGCTTCACCTCAGACCCGTCCGGCAAAGCCTCTACGTGGCCCCTGGGGACCGTCACAGAGCCCGTACGGGCCCTGTACTGCGCGAGGGCCGCAACGCCCCTCTCGAAGGCGCTCACGGGCGCCGTGGACGGCTCCGCCGACACGTCCGGCTCCACCGGGGCCGGAGCCGGGGCGAGCATGGTGACGCCGACGGCCTCCAGGCGCTCGCGCTGCCCGTCGGCCAGGGCCTCCCAGACCTTGGGCTTCCGCTGCCGGGCCAGCCACTTCCCCACGTCCATCCCGTGGACCGTGAACCCGGGCAGGATCCCCGCCGGACCCTCTTCGTCGCGCACCAGTTCGCGCAGCGCGGCGTAGTGCCTCTGCCACTCCGCCGGCCACTCGGGGTTCCAGTCCTCGTCCACGGCCGCCAACGCGGCCTCCCACTCCGGGTGTTCGGCCAGCGCACCCGGCCGCCGCAAATTCGACAGCCACTGACCCACCGGCCTGTCCAACGCCGCGGCCGACCGAGGGGCGCACAGCGTCCAGTGCTCCGCGAAGTAGACTCGGGCCGCCGCCAGGTTCTCCTGGAACCGCGCATCGGCCACCGACCAGGCCATGCCCAGCTTCTCCAGCCGCTGAGCCCGGCGTCCGGGCATCTGCCCGGCCCCGAACGCGCGGCGCTGCTCCGCGACCCAGGTCCCCAGAGGGAACGCACCCTCCTTGTGCTCATACGGCACCAAGGCGTGATGCTCACGCTCCGTGAACTCCTTCAGCTTCGCCCAGCCCCTCGCCCAGTCCTGCCGCTCCGTGTCGATCACGTTGAAGCTGACCCAGTTCGCGACCATCACCGGGTCACGCGGAGCCGCAAAACGGAGCAGCAGACGGGTTTCTTCCCCGTTATCAGCGGGCGCGGCACCGATGTATTCGGACGGCTGCACCACGTCCTTCTGAGGCTCCTGCGGGATCGCAAGCAATTCCACGGCCTCTTCATCGTGAGCCCGCAGACCCTCAAGAACTTTCACCAAAGGCCGGTACGATCCCGAGGTGAACATATCCTCCGGGCTTTCATCGGGCTGGAGGAATACCGGCACGATCAGAGAGGCGAGCTTCCCTTCCCCGGGCTTCTGACGCAAAGCACGGCCGATCGCCTGCACGATGTCATGCGGCGCGCCCTTGGGGTCCAGGAGCGCCACGGAGTCCACGGCCCGGATGTCGACGCCCTCCCCGAGGACGCGGCAGTTGGAGAGCACGGCCCGCCGGGCGGTGGTCCCGAACTTGCCCAGCACGTCCCGCCGACGCTCCGGGACGTGCTCGCCGCACAGCCAGTCCGCCCAGATCTCCGCCGGGTACTTCTCGGGCTGGTCGGCGTGCAGCCGCTTGGCCACGCGCTCCAGGCCCTCCGCATACGCCGCGGCCTCTATGGTCCGATGGTGGAAGGTGATGCAGGTCTGAAGATTGTGCTGTTCCATCGTGTGCAGCAGCGCGGCCTGGAGGGCGCCCAGGCGCTCTCCACGGACCTTCTCGGTGTGCCGCTCCTCGCCCATCAGCCGCTCGGGCGTCACCACCGGGTCCTGGAGCTCCAGGACGATGATCTGATACCGCGCCAGTAGCTTTCGCGACACCGCCGACGCCAGCGACAGCTTGTAGAGCACCGGCCCGAACACGGACTCATCATCCATGCTCGCCGCCATCTCCTCCGGCAGGGCATCCCGCACCCCTTCGGCCACCTCCCAGTGCGGAGGTCGCTCCTGCCAGATCCGAGGCGTCGCGGTCAGGTACAGCCGCCGATACGCAGGGATCATCGTCTGGTCATGGATGTCCGCCCACGCCTTCCCCATCGACCCACTGGTCCGGTGCGCCTCATCAACCACCGCCAGGTCCACCGGGGCGAGCTGCTGCCCGTAGACGCCCTCAAACGCCTCCACGAGCACCCCCAGCGACGCGTAGGTGGCGTAGATGGTCACCGGCCCCGTCCCGTGCCACAGCGCCAGCTGCACGGGGTTGGTGGTGCACCGCACCCCCAGGTGGAACAGCTCCGGGTCGTCCAGCGGCGAGCACACCATGACCGCCGGCCCCTTGTGCCCGGCCCCGTGCCACGCCTTCACGGTCTGCGCCAGGAGATCCAGAGTCGGCACCACAACGAGAATGCGGCCCTGGGGCACAATCCTTTTCGCGGAGGCTGCCGCGATGATGGTCTTTCCCGTTCCGCACGCGGCGTGCACCTGCCCGCGCAGGCCATTCCATGGAATACCGCCCGGCGGGATATCGAGGCCGCGCACAATGGCGGCTACGGCCTCAATCTGGTGTTCACGCAGTTTCACGGCCATTCCCGTGTTCTCCTTTTCGCGGAATGCGGCCCGCAAGCTGAAAGGGAATCCCGGAGCGGGTGAGGGGTCCGGGGTGGTGCTGTCTGTCCCCAGACTCTACACAGCCACACCCTGTGATGCATCGTCCTTGCGACAGGTTCGCCCTCCCGGATGATACTTGGCTGATTCTCCCCCATGGCGTCGGGTCAGAGTGTATGCTGGTGGGGCGTCGTCGGATTGACCGTTCGGGCAGTTGAGAGCAGGGGAGGGGTTCGAGTGGAGTGTAAGCGGAGCCCGTCACGGCGGTGGGGCCGGCGCTTGTCGGGTCGATGGTCCGTCACATCGGTTGCGGGGGTGGTAGCTGGGATTCCCAAGCCCTACACAGGCCCGCGCGTGATGCACCTCCCCTTACTGCCAGTCCCGGCAACCGCGCTTGCGCGGGTGCCC
>NZ_LIRL01000606.1 GCF_001419795.1 Streptomyces niveiscabiei | reverse complement strand
ACCTCCTAGGCACTCTCGAAGAAGCGATCTGCCAACGACCGGGGGGCCACGGACTACTACCTAGGCTCGATCTTTCGGGAGGGGCCGCCGACGGAGTCGGCGGCCCATCACGAAAGATCGAGGCTAGGTAGTAGTCGGTGGCCCCCCGGTCGTTGGCAGATCGCTTCTTCGAGAGTTCCTAGGAGGTTCGACGCGGCCTCGTCGATCTCCTTGCTGATCTGTCGTATTCCGCTTGAAGTGAAGCCCATGACGACAGCGCCCCGACGTGGTCGACTCCTAGCGAAGTAGTAAGTCGGCTCACCAAATGCTTGCCCTCGTGGGTACGTTGCCTTGCCCAACGACGTATCCGTCGGACTCAACACTCCGTGAATCAGTTGATTGCGTAGCTGGTTAACGGAGCGGGCTTCATCTATGGCGCTGGCAAACGCCGCTATCACAATGGCCCCAGGAGGCCACGAAGCACGCCATGCCGCCCAGTCTCTAGAGATCGCCTTTGCGTCCTCGAGCATCTGATCGAGAGACCGGCCTTCGAAGATTACCCAGCTCGATTCATGACCGCTGACCACCTGCCTCAACACTTCGCGCACAGTTCTTTCGAGTAATGCGCTAGAACAGGCCACTTGACCAACGGCGGCGTAGATATCGGCCGGGATATTAACTTCATCCGTGTCCACAAGCGGGATGGGTTCACTCATGACCGTCGAGTCTGTCAGGCCAACCGCACACGCACATGTGGTTTACGCTCCTGCCGGAGTGGACGCGTAGAGGGGGGCCTAGCCCGGTCGACATCCTGGCGCCGCCGCTGCCCACGCTGAGCCTCGCCGCATGTGGTCCGATCGAGGAACGCACTGCACGAGTGGAGACACGCACACTCACCCCGGGCACACCGACACGGAAACCGAACCCCGTGACGTACCCCTTTCCCCAGGATCAGTCTGGCACCCGAAAGGGGCGTGTGAGGTCGGCTCGGCTGGGGCCTCAGCAACACGACATGGGGAGGTGTGCCGGATACATCAACCCGGTACATGGACTACCATTGGTACATGTCCATGAAACGCACGAACGTCTACGCGGACCCCGAGGACCTGGCGATCATCAAGGAGGCCGCCAAGCGCCGGGGGATAAGCGAGGCCGAGATCATCCGCCAGGGCATCCACCTTGCGGCCATGGCGAACCGGGTCTGGGACGAGCCGCTGTTCTCACGCACCTTCGAGGGGCCGGGGCGCACGTTGTCCAAGTCGGAGGTCCGCGACACGGTCGCCGAGGCCGTCCGGCGTGAGACCAGCTCGGGTTCCGGATCCGCCGCGTGATCATTGTCATCGCCGATACGTCCGGCCTTCTGGCAGCCCTGGACTCGGCTCATCCGGAACACCGGGCGGCGAACGAGGCGATCATGGCCGCCGGCCTGTTGGTCATGTCCCCGCTCCTGCTGGCCGAACTGGATCACGTCGCCACGCGCGAGCTCGGCAGGGAGGCTGCCCTCGGCGCGGTCGACGACCTACGGCGCTGGATGAGCCGGGGGCGTGTCGTCATGCCGGAGATCACGAAGGACCACCTGGGCGCCGCCCAGTCTGTCCGTGTCCGCTACCGCGCGCTGGACCTCGACCTCGCCGACGCGGTGAACGTGGCACTCGCCGCCGACTACGACACGGACGCGATCCTCACCCTGGACCGACGCGACTTCCGGGCGCTACGCCCGCTGGGCCGTCACAAGGCGTTCCGGGTACTCCCCGACGACCTCCCACTCTGACGCAGGACCCTCGGCGGTCAAGCGCCCGCTCCCACAAGGGGCTTGTGCACCGCCCGCGACGAAGTACGTGCGGGCATCTGCATGAAGGTGCGTGCCCAATCTCGGCGTACACGGACACCTGCAAGCGTGGCGACAGCTCCCCAACAAACAAGCCCCAGGCCGCTGACCTGGGGCTTCAAGAAGAGCGGGTGACGAGAATCGAACTCGCGCTCTCAGCTTGGGAAGCTGATGTTCTACCATTAAACTACACCCGCACAAATTCGCCCCGGAGAGATCCGGCGGGCGACTGCCGTCACTCTACCTCATCGGGGGAGGCCGGTGTCGGGAGTGGGGTGGTGGAGGGGTGGTGAGGGCGGTGGATCCGGGTGCGTGGCAAGGGAGTTGGGGCGTACGGTGGAGACCCGGAAGAGGAGCCGAGGAGTGCGGAGCGGCGCCTGGAGGCTCGTCCCTTTCATCCCGTAATGTGACGCCCGTCGTCACGGCACCCCGCCAGAGGTGACGCGGTTCTTGGGGAAGGGATTCCAGGACTTGATGGAGCGCACCGTCGTCCGATGTGCCGATGGGCACGTGTTCAGCACCGCTTCGTTCCCGATGCAGCAGGCCGACCGGCTCGGCCCCGGCCGGCTCGTCCGATGTCCCCGCTGCGCGCGGTTGCGCAGCGCGGTACCGGTCACGGGACAGAAGCCGGTAGCGCAGAAGCGGGTAGCTCAGAGGTAGTACCCGGGTAGTACCCCGACGCGTGGAGCCGTCCGATTGGGGCGACTCCGCGCGTCTTGCGTATCCTCGGGACGTGCTTCTCTCAGACAAGGACATCCGGGCCGAGATCGACGCCGGACGGGTACGGATCGATCCCTACGACGAATCCATGGTGCAGCCGTCCAGCATCGACGTACGACTCGACCGGTTCTTCCGGGTGTTCGAGAATCACCGGTACCCCCACATCGACCCCTCGGTCGAACAGGCGGACCTGACGAGGCTCGTAGAGCCTGAGGGTGACGAGCCGTTCATCCTCCACCCGGGGGAGTTCGTCCTCGCCTCCACCTACGAGGTGATCAGTCTCCCGGACGACCTGGCCTCCCGCCTGGAGGGCAAGTCCTCCCTCGGCCGCCTCGGCCTCGTCACCCACTCCACCGCGGGTTTCATCGACCCCGGTTTCAGCGGCCACGTCACCCTCGAACTCTCCAACCTCGCCACGCTCCCCATCAAGCTGTGGCCGGGCATGAAGATCGGCCAGCTGTGCATGTTCCGCCTCAGCTCACCCGCCGAGTTCCCGTACGGCAGCGAGCGGTACGGCTCCCGCTACCAGGGACAGCGCGGCCCGACCGCCTCGCGCTCCTTCCGTAACTTCCATCGCACCCAGGTATGAGGCGGGCGGTATGACCGACGTACGAGAGAACCTCACCTACGACCGTTTCGGCGCCGCCGTCCGCGAACTCGCGCAGACCATCGCCGACGACGGGTACGAGCCGGACATCGTCCTGTCCATCGCCCGCGGCGGTGTCTTCGTCGCCGGCGGTCTGGCGTACGCGCTCGACTGCAAGAACATCCACCTGGTGAACGTCGAGTTCTACACCGGCGTGGGCACGACCCTCGACATGCCGGTCATGCTGGCCCCCGTCCCGAACGTCATCGACTTCTCCGACAAGAAGGTCCTGATCACGGACGACGTCGCCGACACCGGCAAGACCCTCAAACTCGTCCACGACTTCTGCCTCGACACGGTCGCCGAGGTCCGCAGCGCCGTCATCTACGAGAAGTCCCACTCCCTCGTGAAGTGCGACTACGTCTGGAAGCGCACGGACGACTCGGTCTGGATCAACTTCCCGTGGTCCGTGGAGCCGCCGGTGGTCCGGCATCACACCACCGTCCTGGACGCATAAGACCAGTTCACAGCCTTTGGCCCTCTCTCCGAGTCGGGGCTTCCGCGTGACCGACCACATTGCGGCCCGACGACTCGGGCCGAAACGCTGGACGGCAGTACAGGCGTGGCCTCGCGGCCGAACCAGTTACTCGGATGCGGCTGGTCAGTGGTGACCACGAGCGTCATGCCAGGGGTCTCCGCATGCTCGACCGCGAACGTGCACGGCGACCAGGCCAAGCTCTGGAGATACGTCGGCCTGCCCCGCAGCCGCCAGAGGCAGGCCGTGCCGTCGACAACGATCCGTCGTGATCCCTTGCCCGCACCGGGCGTAGCTTGACCGTTCCGAACGAGACGGTGCGAGCAGGCGATCAGCTGATCCAACCGCCGCCGCCAAGCCGCGGCTATCGATCCGCAGGCTGTGTGTGGATCGGCGTCGGCGGCCTCCTCGTCGTGGCCGGCTGGCGGTGGCTGAGGTTTGTGCCCCGACCGTGCCGGATGCAGAGATCAGCCACGGTCGGCGAAGGAGTCTTCGGCTGCTTTTTGCCTCGCTACGTCTCGAAACCGCAGGTCAGTGTCGCGACGCGGTTGCTCTCGTGCGGATCTGTGCCGACGACCACAGCGAGCGGGACGCGCGTAGGCTCATACTGAGTCATGACAAAGCCCGCTGCACCGAAGCGTCACTTGCCTACCAGCCCCTTCAAGCCCCCGGGCACACCGGCTCCCAAGCACTTCGCCGAGGGCGATCAGGTCACCCATGACGTGTACGGCCTCGGCCGGGTCATCAGCGTCGAGGACCGTATCGCGGTGCTGGTGGATTTCGGCTCGACGCAAATGCGGATCTTGAGCCCGTACGCCAAGATGACCAAGCTGTAGGACCACCGTGCCCGGTCGCGGCACTCCAGGCCCCATCGGGGACCTGCAACGAAAGAGAGACCTCTCATCGATTCAACGTCGCTGTTCTCCGCTCCGGAAAAGCAACCCCGCTGCTCCACCGCGGCGTCGCCTCCTCCGACGACAAACCCCTTCCAGGCCCCGGACTTCGAGGGAGACGAGGTCTTCCTGCTCGACGATGCGCAGGATCCCGCCCCGGGCATGCGTACGGCGCGCCGCAAGGCGGCTTAGCTCCACGAACGACGGCGACTTCGGCAGTCGGCCGCGGGGTGTCTCCGGTTCCGTCTCGTTCAGCTCCGTTCGCGGTCGTTCGGACGAGACCTGAAGTCGTCCCCACGCCAGTGGCCGTCCGCCCAAGACCCCACCGACACGCCCTGTGCGAGGGATGTGACCTTCGACGCGGCCGAGGTGCTCGCCGCTGTGCCGGCGGCCGGCGGCGGTGGCCGCGGTGAACAGGCCGTTGGAGGAGGTCACAGGGCTGTGGGCGGATACGCGGGACAGAAAGGGGCACGCTCGCAGCGAGCAATATCTGTTCCCGTGGAATGAGAAATAGCCGCGGGGCGCGGGGACTATTCCTCGATCGTCGGCCGGATCGGAATTATTGACCCTTCAGGGCCGATCGGACCGTGCTACTGTCGATCTCAGTTGCAGGTGTGGTTGCCAGAAGGTTTATTCCCGACGGGTTAATCAGCACGGCGACACGGAGTTCACGCAGGGTGAATTCCTGACACCGTCTCCGAAGGAGAATAGATATGTCTACTGGCACCGTGAAGTGGTTCAACGCGGAAAAGGGCTTCGGCTTCATCGAGCAGGACGGCGGCGGCCCCGACGTCTTCGCCCACTACTCGAACATCGCCGCCCAGGGCTTCCGTGAGCTGCTGGAAGGCCAGAAGGTGTCGTTCGACATCGCGCAGGGCCAGAAGGGCCCGACGGCCGAGAACATCGTTCCCGCCTGACCTCCGGCACGCATTCTTCGCAGCTGGGGCCCGCACCTTGGGGTGCGGGCCCCAGCTCGTTGCATTTCAGGGCACATCCCCTGTCGTACTGGCTCGTTCTCGCAATTCTCCGCGCCGCTCACCTGCTGCGGAACCTTCCTTGATACGCGCCGCATCAAGGAAGGTTCCGCATGAATCGCACGCGCACAACCACGCGTACCCGTGGCCGCTCCAGTGTTCCGCACCGGTCCAAGGCCCACGGAAACCGGCAGGCCGTACAGGGCGAGTTCGCGCCGCCGAAGACGGTCACGCCGGCGCTCCCCGCCGTCGAGGCGTTCGCCGAACTCGCGATGCCCGCGCGGCTGTTGGCCACGCTGGGCCACGAGGGCGTGACCGTACCGTTCCCGATCCAGGCGGCGACCCTGCCGAACTCCCTGGCCGGTCGGGACGTACTCGGCCGGGGCCGTACCGGCTCGGGGAAGACCCTCGCTTTCGGCCTCGCCGTGCTGGCCCGTACGGCGGGGCGGCGGGCCGAGCCGCGGCAGCCGCTGGCGCTCGTCCTCGTGCCCACCCGTGAGCTGGCGCAGCAGGTCGCCGACGCGCTCGCGCCGTACGTCCGGTCCGTGAGCCTGCGGCTGGCCACCGTCGTCGGCGGGATGTCCATCGGCAGGCGGGCCGGTGCGCTGCGGGCCGGGGCCGAGGTGGTCGTCGCGACGCCCGGGCGGCTCAAGGACCTCATCGACCGGGGCGACTGCCGGCTGGACGAGGTCGCCGTCACGGTCCTCGACGAGGCCGACCAGATGGCCGACATGGGCTTCATGCCCCAGGTCACCGCCCTGCTCGACCAGGTATGTCCCGACGGGCAGCGGATGCTTCTCGGCCACCCTGGACCGCAACGTCGACCGGTTGGTGCGGAACTACCTGCACGACCCGGTCGTCCACTCCGTCGACCCGTCGGCGGGCGCGGTCACCACGATGGAGCACCACGTCCTCCATGTGCACGACGAGGACAAGCACCGGACGACCACCGAGATCGCGGCGCGGGACGGCCGGGTGATCATGTTCCTCGACACCAAGCACGCGGTGGACCGGCTGACCAAGCACCTGCTGAGCAGCGGTGTCCGTGCCGCGGCCCTGCACGGCGGCAAGTCCCAGCCGCAGCGCACGCGGACGCTGGCCCAGTTCAAGAGCGGGCAGGTGACGGTGCTGGTGGCGACGAACGTCGCGGCGCGCGGGATCCACGTCGACAACCTCGACCTGGTCGTCAACGTCGATCCGCCCACCGACCACAAGGACTACCTGCACCGCGGTGGTCGTACGGCGCGGGCCGGCGAGTCCGGCAGTGTCGTCACCCTGGTGACCCGTGACCAGCGTCGCGAGGTGAGCCGGCTGATGGCTTCGGCGGGCATCACCCCCCGGTTCACCCAAGTGCGGTCGGGTGAGGCGGAGTTGAGTCGGATCACCGGTGCGCAGGCCCCTTCCGGTGTCCCGGTCGTCATCGCCGCGCCGGAGGTGGAACGACCGCGCGGCGCGTCCTCCTCGTCCCGGGGTCGTCGTGGGCGCCGGGGTCAGGGCGGCCGGCCCGGCGGCGAAGCGGTGCCCCGCAGGGCGCAGCGGCGGACCGGGTTCGGCTCGGCTGCCTAGAGCTGTGCCGGCCGTGCGATGGGCGACCCGCGCCCCCACATCACAGGCCCACCCCTTTCTCGTAGGAGGCACCTTGACGCCGGTCCGGACGCAGCACGATGTTCCCTCCCTCAAGGCCGTGGTCGACGGCAGGGCCTGGTCCGGGCCTCGGGTCTGTGACGACATGACCGTCGAGGTGGCTCTGTCCCTCATGGCCGGTGCCCGTGTCGATCACCTCGTCCTGTGCGACGGGGACGAGCAGAGCACGGGCCTGATCACCCGGGCCCGGCTCGCCGTCCTCCGCGACAGCCCCGCCTACACGGACCGGCTCCGGCTGCGGGACGTCCTCGCCCACGCCCGCCTGGTGAGGTGAAGACCCCGCCACCAGAAGCCCGGTGAGGGCCCTGCCGACGCGCGTCGGCAGGGCCCTCACCGTCGTATCGCCACCGCCCACGCACTTCTTCCACCCGATGCCGCGGGATCCAGGATGCCTGTGATCTCTGGACGCCAAAATCTGCTCTTGTCACAGTAGACATTTGCTTCCGGCGTGGCTAGTCTTCTTCTCGTAGACACGGTCGAGAGAGACCCGGCAGACATGAACTGCCGGGTAGCAGTACCCCTTCACCCAGTAAGTGGTTCAGAGGAAGAACGGAGGAGCAGACGCCATCAGGATCGCCCGGCCCGACACGTTCTCGGTCCGGGTGCCGCAAGACCCCGGATTGGATGGTGGTCCCCGGTCACGGAGTTGCGATCCCCGCACCCCTCCCCTTGCCGGGCCGGGAAGCGGAAACAGAAGGCCGGCGCAGTATGAGGGCCGGCGGATGGTGTTGAATTCCCCTCGGGGCCCTGGTGCCGTACGGCATCGGGGCCCCTCGACGCGTTGCACAACGAGGTGACATGGCAGCAGATAATCCGCTCGGCGATCGTCTGGACGACGACGACTACCCCGCGTACACCATGGGCCGGGCCGCCGAAATGCTCGGCACCACCCCCGCGTTCCTCCGGGCCATCGGCGAGGCCCGGCTGATCACTCCGCTGCGCTCGGAGGGCGGACATCGCCGGTACTCCCGCTACCAGCTGCGGATCGCCGCTCGCGCCCGCGAACTGGTCGACAGAGGAACCCCGATCGACGCCGCTTGCCGCATCGTCATCCTTGAGGACCAGCTGGAGGAAGCCCAGCGGATCAACGCCGAGTACCGCCGTGCCGCGAACGCGGCGTCCGACACCTCCGGTCCCGGTCCGGGCTGACCGCGTACGACCCCGCCGTACGACCGCTCACCGCGCGGTCTGCTCCCGGTGCGGTTCGAAGGTGATGTGCGGGGACAGCGCGCGCAGGAAGTCGGGCGCGTCGAAGGCTTCGCCGGCGGAGGCGACACCGACCGTGCGGGTCCGGCCGGTGAGGATGCGGTGGACCGCCTCCACCGCGAGCGGCGCGCTGACCGCGTAGATGTCCCTGCCGCTCGCCACGGCGCGCCGTTCGGTGGCGCCGGAGCGTACGACGGCGTCGACGAGGAAGGTCTGGTCGGACCGCCCCTGCGCGTCGGCCGCGGTCGGCGCCGGGGTGTCCGGGGCGGAGAGGTCCCTGGCCGCTTCGCTCGCCATGTGGGTGCGCACCTCGGGGACGGCGAGGTGGCGGGGGACGGTGACCACGTCGGCCATCGTGAACTCCGCGACGACCTCCCGGGGGCCCAGCGGGTCGGGGAAGGGCCACTTCAGGAGGGTCGGCGCGTCGTCGTGGTACTCCAGGCGCCCGCCTGTGTAGCGGACCCGCCGGCCGCCCCGGCGCTCGCCGGAGACCGCGCCCGCGGCGCGCGTCCCGGGGGTGGGGTGCCAGCTGCTCAGGCCGTACGCGATGTCCGCCTCGTCGGCCGCCGTCCAGTCGCCCATCGCGGCGGTGGCCAGCAGGTCGCCGAGGCCGCCGTAGAAGGCCATCGCGGGGACGACCACGACGCCCGCCGCGCGGGCGCGGTCCGCGAAGTGGGTGAACGTGTCGAGGTTCGCCTCGATCTCGGCCGCCACGTCGACGTACGGGATCCCGGCGCGCAGGGCCGCCTCGATCACGGGCGCGGCGGTCACCGCGAAGGGCCCGGCGCAGTTGATCACGGCGTCGGCGCCGGCCAGGGCGCGGTCGAGCGAGGCGGGGTCGTCGACCGACGCGGGCCGGACCTCCAGGCCCGACGCGGGCCCGACCTCCAGGCCCGGGGCGGACGCCGCCAGTGCCCGCAGCTTGCCGGCGTCGCGGCCGGAGAGGACCGGGACGAACCCGCGCTCCCGCAGCCGCGCCACCACGAAGCGTCCGGTGTGCCCGTACGCGCCGAACACCGTCACCGTCTGTCCCTGTCCCATGGGTCCCCCCGTGCTCGCTCGATCTGGTACGACCATCCTGGCGAGGCGGGTGGCCTCCGCGTGAGTGTCCGGAACGACGTGCCCCGTACACTTTCGGACATGGGTACCGTCGTCGCGCTGGCCGTCACCAAGGGGATGCTGCCCTTCGAACTGTCCCTGGCGTACGAGGTGTTCGGCGCCGCTCCGGCGGGCGTGACCGTGCCCTGGTACGACGTCGAGGTGTGCGGGTCGGACGCCGTGCGGCTCGGCCGGTTCCGGCTGGAGCCCGACCAGGGGCTCGACCGGCTCCGGTACGCCGACACCGTGATCGTCCCCGGCTGGGCGGACACCGAGGAGGAACCGCCCGCCGAACTCGTCCGCGCGGTGCGTACGGCCCACGAGGCGGGCGCGCGCGTGGCCTCCCTGTGCACGGGCGCCTTCGTGCTGGCCGCCGCCGGCCTGCTCGACGGCAGACGGGCGACCACGCACTGGGCGCACACGGACGCCCTGGCCGCTCTCCACCCACGGGTGGAGGTCGATCCGGACGTGCTCTACGTGGACAACGGCACCGTGCTCACCTCCGCGGGCAAGGCCGCCGCGCTGGACCTGTGCCTGCACCTGGTCCGCCTCGACCACGGCGCGTCCGTCGCCAACGCCGTCGCCCGCCGCCTGGTCGTGCCGCCGCACCGGGCGGGCGGCCAGGCGCAGTTCGTGGCCGCTCCGGTGCCCGCCCGGGACGACCATCCGCTCGGCGCGCTGATCCCCTGGGCGATCGAACGCCTCGGCGAACCCCTCACCGTGGAGGACCTGGCCCGGCAGGCCGGGATGAGCTCGCGCCAGCTGGGCCGCCGGTTCAGGGCGGCGACCGGCACCACCCCGTTGCAGTGGCTGCTGACCCAACGGATCCGCCGCGCCCAGGAGTTGCTGGAGACCACCGACGACGTCGTCGACGTCATCGCGACGGCCACCGGCATGGGCACCGCCACGACGCTGCGCCGGCACTTCAACCGTACGGTCGGCGTACCCCCGGACACCTACCGCCGTACCTTCCGCTCACAGCGCGACGACGCGGACGCCTGAGGTACTACCCGGGTACGACCACGAAGGGCCCGGCGTCGCGACGACGCCGGGCCCTGCCATACCCGTAGTACCTCGGGGGCACCCCTCAGAACGTGCCCAGCTTCACGATCGACAGCAACGCCACCAACTGGATCGCCGACGCGCCCAGCGCCTTCGGCCACGGCAGATCGTGGGACTTGCTCACCATCAGCGTGAGCAGCGCACCCGCCGCGATCCACGTCGCCCAGCCGAGCAGCTGGACGAAGGACGCGTCGCCGCCGAAGAACATGGCGACGATCAGGCGGGGCGCGTCCGTGAGGGACATGATCAGCATGGAGAGGCCGACCGTGGGCTGCCAGGCACCGTCGCCGCCGAGCTGGCGGGCCAGCGTATGGGTGACGACGCCGAGGACGAAGGACGAGATCACCATGGCGACGGCCGTCGTCAGGACGATCGGGATCGCGTTCGCGAGCGTCGCGTCGATCGCGTCCTTGCGCGCCCCGTCGAAGCCGAAGACGGCGAGCAGGCCGTAGAGGAAGGTGACGATGAGGGCCGGGACCCACATCGTGTAGTCCCGCATGACGAGGAAGGTCTGGTTCGGGGCGGTGACGATGCCCTTCAGCAGCTCCTTCCAGGGCAGCCGGGGCCCGACCGGACCGGCCGGCGCGGAGCCCGCGTGGTACGTCCCGCCCTGGTTGTACTGCTGGTGCTCGTCGACCGAGAACGCCTGCGTGTGCCCGGGGTTGTTCGCGGCGTACGGGTCGTACGGGGCGCCCTGCGGCTGACCGTGCGGCGCCTGCCCCGGCCCCTGCCCGGGACCCTGTCCGGGACCCTGGGGGTACCCCCCGCCGGCCCCGCCGCCGAAGTACTCCGGCTCCTCCGAGCCGCCTCTGCCGCCGCCCTGCCGGCCGCCACCGGGCCCGCCGTACGGCCGCTGCTGCTGCGGGTACGACGGCTGCGGCGGATACCCGTAGGACGGGCCGCCCTGGCCGTAGGAGGGTGCACCCTGCCCGTACGTGGGGCCCTGGGTGCCGTACGACGGTCCCTGCTGCCCGTGCGGGGGGTGTTGCGGTCGCGCTTGCGGGGCGCGGTCGTCCCGGCCGCCGCGTCCGATCCTGAATCCAGCCACGCCTTCGAACGTACCTGGTCCCGGAGAGTGAGGAGGGTGAGCGGACGGATACCGGACCCCATTGCGGCCGACCTGTGACATCCCGTAGGGGGCCGACCCCTAGTACCCGTACGCCTCAAGTACGAGGCGGCGCCCACCCCTTACGACAACGCCCCCCACCGCCACGACAGCGCCCCCCACCTCCGCGGAAGGAGGCGAGGGGCGCCCGCGTAGCCGTACTAGTACCCGGGAGCTACTTCACCGGCTCCGGCTCCGGCGCGTTCTCCGTCTCCGTGTCGCCCGCCGGGTCCACCGGCGTCTTCACGGACTCCAGCAGGAGCTGGGCGACGTCCACGACCGTGATCGACTCCTTCGCCTTGCCCTCGTTCTTCTTGCCGTTGACCGAGTCGGTCAGCATGACGAGGCAGAAGGGGCAGGCGGTCGAGACGATGTCGGGGTTCAGCGAAAGAGCCTCGTCGACGCGCTCGTTGTTGATGCGCTTGCCGATCCGCTCCTCCATCCACATCCGCGCGCCACCGGCACCGCAGCAGAAGCCGCGCTCCTTGTGCCGGTGCATCTCCTCGTTGCGCAGCCCGGGGACGTTCGCGATGATCTCGCGCGGCGGCGTGTAGATCTTGTTGTGCCGCCCGAGGTAGCAGGGGTCGTGGTACGTGATGATCCCCTCGACCGGCGTCACCGGCACCAACTTGCCCTCGTCGACGAGGAGTTGCAGCAGCTGTGTGTGGTGGACGACCTCGTAGTCGCCGCCGAGCTGCGGGTACTCGTTGCCGATGGTGTTGAGGCAGTGCGGGCAGGTCGCGACGATCTTCTTCGCGGACTTCGGCTTCCTGGACTCCGGCGTGACCTTGCCGTCGTCGTCCATCTCCTCGCCGAACGCCATGTTGAGCGCCATGACGTTCTCCATGCCGAGCTCCTGGAACAGCGGCTCGTTGCCGAGGCGCCGCGCCGAGTCGCCCGTGCACTTCTCGTCGCCGCCCATGATCGCGAACTTGACGCCCGCGATGTGCAGCAGCTCGGCGAAGGCCTTGGTCGTCTTCTTCGCGCGGTCCTCCAGGGAGCCCGCGCAGCCGACCCAGTACAGGTACTCGACCTCGGAGAGGTCCTCGATGTCCTTGCCGACGACCGGGACCTCGAAGTCCAGCTCCTTCAGCCACTCCAGGCGCTGCTTCTTGGCGAGCCCCCAGGGGTTGCCCTTCTTCTCCAGGTTCTTGAGCATCGTGCCCGCCTCGGAGGGGAAGGCCGACTCGATCATCACCTGGTAGCGGCGCATGTCGACGATGTGGTCGACATGCTCGATGTCCACCGGGCACTGTTCGACGCATGCCCCGCAGGTAGTACAGGACCACAGGACGTCGGGGTCGATGACACCGTTCTCTTCGGCGGTCCCGATCAACGGCCGCTCGGCCTCCGCGAGCGCGGCGGCGGGCACCGACGCGAGCTGCTCCTCGGACGCCTTCTCCTCGCCCTCCGCCGTCTTGCCGCCGCCCGCGAGCAGGTACGGCGCCTTGGCGTGCGCGTGGTCGCGCAGGGACATGATCAGCAGCTTGGGGGAGAGCGGCTTGCCGGTGTTCCAGGCGGGGCACTGCGACTGGCAGCGACCGCACTCCGTGCAGGTGGAGAAGTCCAGCAGGCCCTTCCACGAGAACTGCTCGACCTGCGAGACGCCGAACACGTCGTCGTCGCCCGGGTCGGTGAAGTCGATCGGCTTCCCGCCGGACGTCATCGGCAGCAGCGCGCCGAGCGCCGTGCCGCCCTTCGCGTCGCGCTTGAACCAGATGTTCGGGAACGCGAGGAAGCGGTGCCAGGCGACACCCATGTCGGTCTTGAGAGCTACGGTGATCATCCAGATGAAGGACGTCGCGATCTTCAGGCCGGCGAAGAAGTAGGTGAGGTTCTGGAGGGTGGAGAGGTCCATCCCCTCCAGCCACGACACCACCGGGTACGAGATGAAGAACGACGCCTCGTAGCTGTCGACGTGGTGCTGGGCACCCTCCAGCGCGTGCAGCATGAAGATGCAGACGCCGACGATCAGGATGACCGTCTCGACGAAGTACGCCTGGCCGACGTTGGACCCGGCGAAGCGGGACTTGCGGCCCGGCTTGTCCGGCCGGCTCAGCTGGCGGACGACGATCAGGACCAGGATGCCGAGCACGGTCATCGTGCCGATGAACTCGACGAAGACGTTGTACGGCGCCCACTCGCCGATCACCGGCAGCAGCCAGTCGGCCTGGAAGAGCTGGCCGACGGCGTTGACGATCGTCAGCAGCAGCGAGAAGAAGCCGACGGCGACGAACCAGTGCGCGACGCCGACGATGCCCCAGCGGTTCATCCGCGTGTGGCCGAGGAACTCCCTGACGACGGTCAGGGTGCGCTGCGCGGGCTCGTCGGTGCGGGTGCCGGCCGGCACGTTCTGGCCGAGGCGCATGAAGTTGTAGATCTGGAGCAGCGCGCGCGCGAACAGGGCCACGCCGACCACGATCAGGACCAGCGACACGATGATCGCGGCGAGTTGCATGGGGGCTCCTCGGGCCTGCGAGAAGAAGATCGGAGTTACTAAGCGGTAACTTATTCAGTCCGTCTGAGGGTACCCCGTATTCCCCGTCGCACTGTAGCCGGGCGCGGAGTGATCTGAATCGCTGAGGGTTGCCTCAGGGCGGGTGGTAGAGGGCTTCCGGGTATGACCGGATCGTTCAGTTCATGTCATTCGTACTGAATTGCTACCTTTATGACTAATTTGTAACCGTGCTCTACGGAATCGCCGCCGCCACCGCCGCGCTCGCGCTGGCCGCCCTCCTGGCCGCCCTGCTCCGTGTCCCCGCGCTGCGCGTGGGGCTGGTCGAGCGGCGGCAGCGGCTGCGAAGGGTGCCGCTGTCCGGCGGGCCCGCCGTGGTGGCGGCGACCTGCGGGGTCGCGGCGCTCGGCGACCGCACCGGCCTCGCCCCCCTCGGCCCCGGCACGGGCGTCCTGCTCGTCGCGGCCGGTGCCGTCGCCCTGCTCGGGCTCGCCGCCGACCTGTGGCGCCTCAAGACCCGCTTCCTGGTGCTCGGTACGACCGTTTCGGCGGCGTTCGTGATCCCTTATGACGTGATCGGCGTCCCTGGGGGCGTCGTTTCGGTCGGGTGGGTCGTTCTCGTCGCCCTCGCCTTCCGCAGCCTCGACCACGCGGACGGCGTCGCCGGGACGGTCGGCGTCGTCACCGCCTTCGGCGCCGGGGCGTGTGCCGCCGCCGAGGTCATGGACGGGCCCGCCGTCCTGCTGAGCGTCCTCGCGGCGGCCCTGACCGGCTTCCTGATGCACAACTGGCCGCACGCGCGCGTGGGGCTCGGTACGTCCGGTGCGCTGTTCGCCGGGTTCCTGCCGGCCGCGGTCGCCGTGCGCGCGTGCGCGGAACGCGGGCCGCTCACCGGCGCGGGCGCGCTGTTCGCGCTGACGGCGGTCGCGACCCTGGACGTCGTCCTCGTCGCCCTCTCGCGCAGGCGCGCGGGACGGCCGCTGCTGCGACCGGCGCCGGACCACCTCGCGCACCGGCTGCGCCGCATCGGCGTCACCGACCGGGGGGCGCTCGTCCTGATCGGCGCGGCGGCCTTCGGCGGGGTCCTGGTCGGGGTGCTCGTGCACGCGGGCTGGACGGGCGCCCCGGCGGCGCTGTGGGTGGCGGCCGTCGCGGCGGCGGCTGTGGCGGGGCTCCTGCGCGTGCGCGTGTACGGGGTGCGGCCGAGGCGTACGGGGGAGACGCTGGGGAGGCGGCCCGGCGTACGGCGCGCCCGGAGCGCGCCCGGCGACGCGGACGCGCGGCGCCTCGCCCTCGTCCGCCGACTCACCCCCGTACAGCGGCTCCTGAACCGCCGTCGGAAGGTCCCGCAGGTCCCGGGGGTCACTCCTGGAGCGCATGTTCAGGCGCCCAGGAAGCCGGAGTCGTCGCAGGTCAGGGCTGGCATGCGTGTAAGGAACGGATAAGAGTTGAGTCGGTGTGACTCAGCTCTGTTGACTCCGCTGTGCGGGTGATGCACACTTGAGCCTGTTCCACTCAAGTCAGCTGGAGGAAGATCACCATGGCACGTGCGGTCGGCATCGACCTGGGCACGACTAACTCCGTCGTCAGCGTTCTTGAAGGCGGCGAGCCCACCGTCATCACCAACGCAGAGGGCGCCAGGACCACGCCGTCCGTCGTCGCCTTCGCGAAGAACGGCGAGGTCCTCGTCGGTGAGGTGGCCAAGCGCCAGGCCGTCACCAACGTCGACCGGACCATCCGCTCCGTGAAGCGCCACATGGGCACGGACTGGAAGATCCAGCTCGACGGCAAGGACTTCAACCCGCAGCAGATCTCCGCGTTCATCCTCCAGAAGCTGAAGCGGGACGCGGAGGCGTACCTGGGCGAGAAGGTGACCGACGCGGTCATCACCGTCCCGGCGTACTTCAACGACTCGGAGCGCCAGGCCACCAAGGAGGCCGGCGAGATCGCGGGCCTGAACGTCCTGCGCATCGTCAACGAGCCGACGGCCGCCGCGCTCGCGTACGGCCTCGACAAGGACGAGCAGGTCATCCTGGTCTTCGACCTCGGTGGCGGCACGTTCGACGTCTCGCTGCTGGAGATCGGCGACGGCGTCGTCGAGGTGAAGGCCACCAACGGCGACAATCACCTCGGTGGTGACGACTGGGACCAGCGCGTCGTCGACTACCTGGTGCAGCAGTTCAAGTCGGGCCACGGCGTGGACCTCGGCAAGGACAAGATGGCCCTCCAGCGCCTGCGCGAGGCCGCCGAGAAGGCCAAGATCGAGCTGTCCTCGTCCTCCGAGACGTCGATCAACCTGCCGTACATCACCGCCTCCGCCGAGGGCCCCCTGCACCTCGACGAGAAGCTGACCCGCGCGCAGTTCCAGCAGCTCACCGCGGACCTCCTGGAGCGCTGCAAGACGCCGTTCCACAACGTCATCAAGGACGCCGGCATCTCGCTCAGCGAGATCGACCACGTCGTCCTGGTCGGTGGCTCCACGCGTATGCCGGCCGTCGCCGAGCTCGTCAAGGAGCTGACCGGCGGCAAGGACGCCAACAAGGGCGTCAACCCGGACGAGGTCGTCGCGATCGGCGCCTCCCTCCAGGCCGGTGTCCTCAAGGGCGAGGTCAAGGACGTCCTGCTGCTCGACGTCACCCCGCTGTCCCTCGGCATCGAGACCAAGGGCGGCATCATGACGAAGCTCATCGAGCGCAACACCACGATCCCGACCAAGCGCTCCGAGATCTTCACCACCGCCGAGGACAACCAGCCCTCCGTGCAGATCCAGGTCTACCAGGGCGAGCGCGAGATCGCGGCGTACAACAAGAAGCTCGGGATGTTCGAGCTGACCGGCCTGCCGCCCGCCCCGCGCGGTGTCCCGCAGATCGAGGTCTCCTTCGACATCGACGCCAACGGCATCATGCACGTGACCGCGAAGGACCTCGGCACGGGCAAGGAGCAGAAGATGACCGTCACCGGCGGCTCCTCGCTGCCGAAGGACGAGGTCGACCGCATGCGCCAGGAGGCCGAGCAGTACGCGGACGAGGACCACAAGCGCCGCGAGGCCGCCGAGGCCCGCAACCAGGGCGAGCAGCTCGTCTACCAGACCGAGAAGTTCCTCAAGGACAACGAGGACAAGGTCCCCGGCGAGATCAAGACCGAGGTCGAGGCGTCGATCACCGAGCTGAAGGAGAAGCTCAAGGGCGACGACACCGCCGAGATCCGCACCGCCACCGAGAAGGTCGCGGCGGTCTCCCAGAAGCTCGGCCAGGCCATGTACGCGGACGCGCAGGCCGCCCAGGGCGAAGCCGGCCCGGCCGGTGACGCCAAGGCCGACGACGACGTCGTGGACGCCGAGATCGTCGACGACGAGAAGCCCAAGGGTGGTGCCGCGTGACGGAGGAGACCCCGGGCTTCGAGGAGAAGCCCGACGTCCCCTCCGGCGCCGACGACGCCGAGCCGAAGGCCGCCCCCGAGAAGGAGGCGGCCCCGGCCGGGGACGCGAACCAGACAGCCGGTCTGGTGGCAGAACTGGACCAGGTGCGGACCGCCCTCGGCGAGCGCACCGCCGACCTCCAGCGCCTCCAGGCCGAGTACCAGAACTACCGTCGCCGCGTGGAGCGGGACCGCGTCGCGGTCAAGGAGATCGCCGTGGCGAACCTCCTGACCGAGCTGCTGCCGGTCCTCGACGACATCGGCCGCGCGCGGGAGCACGGCGAACTGCTCGGCGGGTTCAAGTCCGTCGCGGAGTCGCTGGAGACCACCGCGGCCAAGATGGGTCTCACGCAGTTCGGCAAGGAGGGCGAGCCCTTCGACCCGACGATCCACGAGGCGCTGATGCACAGCTACGCGCCGGACGTCACGGAGACGACGTGCGTGGCGATTCTCCAGCCGGGGTATCGGATCGGCGAGCGCACCATCCGCCCCGCGCGGGTGGCCGTCGCCGAACCGCAGCCCGGCGCGCAGACGGTCAAGGCCGAGGACGAGGCCGGCGACGAGAAGGACAACGGCCCTGAGGAGGGCTGACCCGGACGACGAGCGGAAGGGGGTGCGTCGGGGATGAGCACCAAGGACTTCATCGAGAAGGACTTCTACAAGGTCCTCGGCGTCCCCAAGGACGCCACCGAGGCCGAGATCAAGAAGGCGTACCGCAAGCTCGCGCGCGAGTTCCACCCGGACGCCAACAAGGGCAACGCCAAGGCCGAGGAGCGCTTCAAGGAGATCTCCGAGGCGAACGACGTCCTCGGCGACCCCAAGAAGCGCAAGGAGTACGACGAGGCGCGCGCCCTCTTCGGCAGCGGCGGCTTCCGCCCGGGCCCGGGCGCGGGCGGCGGCTCGTTCAACTTCGACCTGGGCGACCTCTTCGGAGGGGGCGCGGGCGGCGGCGGCTCCCAAGGCGGCTTCGGCGGCGGCATCGGGGACGTCTTCGGGGGCCTGTTCAACCGGGGCGGCACGACCGCGGGCCGTACCCAGCCCCGGCGCGGGCAGGACATCGACACCGAGGTGACCCTCAGCTTCACCGAGGCCATCGAGGGGGCGACGGTCCCGCTGCGCATGACCTCCCAGGCCGCCTGCAAGGCGTGCTCGGGCACCGGCGACAAGAACGGCACGCCGCGCGTGTGCCCGACCTGCGTCGGCACCGGGCAGGTCGCGCGCGGCTCGGGCGGCGGCTTCTCGCTCACCGACCCGTGCCCCGACTGCAAGGGGCGCGGCCTGATCGCCGAGCAGCCCTGCGAGGACTGCCACGGCAGCGGCCGGGCCAAGTCCTCGCGGACGATGCAGGTCCGCATCCCCGCGGGGGTGACGGACGGGCAGCGGATCCGGCTGCGCGGCAAGGGCGGCCCGGGCGAGCGGGGCGGCGCCGCCGGTGACCTCTACGTCGTCGTCCACGTCGGAAGTCATCCCGTCTTCGGGCGCAAGGACGACAATCTGACGGTGACCGTGCCGGTCACGTTCGCGGAGGCGGCGCTCGGCGGGGAGATCAAGGTGCCCACCCTGGGCGGGCCCGCGCTCACCCTGAAGCTGCCTCCGGGCACGCCCAACGGGCGCACCATGCGTGCGCGCGGGAAGGGCGCGGTCCGCAAGGACGGCACCCGCGGGGACCTGTTGGTCACCGTCGAGGTGAGTGTCCCGAAGGACGTGACGGGGAAGGCTCGTGACGCACTGGAGGCGTATCGCGAGGCGACCGCGGGCGAGGACCCGCGGGAGGAGCTGTTCGAGGCCGCGAAGGGAGCATGAGAGTGATGGACGGCCGCCGGCGCAACCCGTACGAACTGACCGAGGAGACCCCGGTCTACGTCATCTCGGTGGCGGCCCAGCTCTCCGGTCTGCACCCGCAGACCCTGCGGCAGTACGACCGTCTCGGCCTGGTCTCCCCGGACCGCACGGCCGGGCGGGGCCGCCGCTACTCGGCCCGCGACATCGAACTCCTGCGCACCGTGCAGGCGTTGTCGCAGGACGAGGGCATCAACCTGGCCGGCATCAAGCGGATCATCGAGCTGGAGAACCAGGTCGCCGCGCTCCAGTCCCGGGTCGCGGAGCTGGAGT
The DNA here is from genome assembly GCF_001419795.1 of Streptomyces niveiscabiei. Classification (GTDB taxonomy): domain Bacteria; phylum Actinomycetota; class Actinomycetes; order Streptomycetales; family Streptomycetaceae; genus Streptomyces; species Streptomyces niveiscabiei. Next base: position 1,535 of record NZ_LIRL01000606.1, on the reverse strand, counting down.
CGGCGCTGGACGGCGCCGCCGCGGCGATGCAGCAGCGCGAGGCCGCGGTGCACGCGTCGTACCGGCGCGACCTGGTGCCGTACCAGGAGGTGCAGCAGACCAGCGCGTTGGTGGTCTGGCGGCCGAAGAAGCCCAAGGACTGAGATCGGTCATCTCGGGCGAAAAGCCGTGAAAGGGCTCGGAGTTCATGACTCCGGGCCCTTTCGGGCTTTTCAAGTGGTGGGTGTGTGAAGGGAGTTGGGGAAGACTGGGAACCCGTCTCCATGTGTTGTCGTTGCTTGAGCGCAGTGTGATGTTGCTATCTCGTTAAGTGATTCTTCTTGACTCTGCGGGAGCGGGCCGCGTTGGCTTTCAGCACCTGGGTCCAAGCAGTCGCCGTACCCACGTCCGGAACGTCACCTGAAGTGAGCCCCCGCATGCGTCGTATCGCCATATCCGTCATCGCTTCGACGATGACCCTCTCGCTCGCCGGATGCGGGATGCTGAACGCGACGGGGGACACGGCCGATGCGACCCCGACGAAGGGCAACGACCTCACGGTCGGCGTGCTCATGCCGGAGAAGACCAACACCCGGTACGAGCAGTTCGACTACCCGATCATCAAGCAGCGGGTCGCCGAGCTCACGAACAAGCAGGGCAAGACGATCTACGAGAACGCGGCGGCCAAGGCGGCGACGCAGGTCCAGCAGATGGAGAAGATGATCAGCGACAAGGTGGACCTGATCCTCCTCGACGCGGTCGACTCCAAGAGCATCGCCACCACGGTCCAGAAGGCCAAGGACGCCGGCATCCCGGTCATCGCCTACGACCGGCTCGCCGAGGGGCCCATCGACGCGTACGTCTCCTTCGACAACGAGCTCGTCGGGCAGGTGCAGGGGCGCACCCTCGTCGAGACGATCAACAACGCGAGCACCGCCGACAAGATCGTCATGATCAACGGCTCGCCGACCGACCCCAACGCCGCGCAGTTCAAGGCGGGCGCGCTCTCCGAGATCGACGGGCGGGTGACCGTCGCGGCCACCTACGACACCGACGCGTGGAGCCCGACCCTCGCGCAGTCCGAGATGGCGCAGGCGATCCAGAAGATCGGCAAGAACAACATCGCGGGGGTGTACTCCGCGAACGACGCGATGGCCGGGGGCGCGCTGAAGGCGCTCGAAGCGGCGGGGGTCACCGATCTGCCGCCGATCACCGGGCAGGACGCCGAACTGCCCGCCGTGCAGCGGATCATCACCGGCAAGCAGTTCATGAGCGTCTACAAGCCCTACCCGCAGATGGCCGCCGCCGCCGCGGAGATGGCCGTCGCCAAGATCCAGGGCAAGGACATCAAGTTCGACTCGCTGACCCGGGACCGGGTGGACAGCCCCACCAACAAGAAGATCCCGGCGCAGCTGGTGACCGTGGTCGCGCTGACCAAGAGCAATGTGAAGCAGACGGTGGTGGCGGACGGGATCTACACGGTCTCGCAGATCTGCACGCCGAAGTTCGAGGCGGCTTGCGAGGCGGTCAACCTCAAGTAGGGGGACCGGGGGTAC
>NZ_LIRL01000605.1 GCF_001419795.1 Streptomyces niveiscabiei | reverse complement strand
CTCCCGCACCGCCACCCCGAACACCGGGCCCCTCAGCGCCATCCGCGGATACCGCCGCGACGCCTCGACCGCGTCCGCCTCCATCACCCACGCGACCGGGTCGTCCCGTCGGACCAGTTCCGCGTGCAGCTCGTCGATGTGTCGCTTCCAGTCATCGGTCATGTGCGCATTGTGGTCGCGGCGGGGGTGCGGAACGGGGGGAACCGGGAAAGTGGGGGCCTTTGTTCGACCTGGTCGGAACGGGTGCGGGTGCCTCGCGGCGGTTTCCCGGGTCATACGGCCACCACCCCGTCACAGTCCCGTCACGGCGCTACCCCCGGTCCCGGCCGGGGCCCGATGATGTTCCCCGATCACCGCAACCCACCCCGGGGGGACCCATGGGCTTCATCAACAACGCCAAGGCCAACGAGGCGTCCCGCATCGCCGCCCTGGCGTACACCGAGGGCCGCCGCGTCCTCACCTTCAAGATCATCGAGGCCGGCTCCTCCTCCCGCACCACCGGCCTCATGCCGGGCGTCGGCGAACAGATCGAGGCGATCGAGGCACAGGGCTGGACCCTGTCCACCATGACAGCGGCGGAGGGCAAGGCGTTCACGGGGGACCGGACGGCACTGATCTGCTTGTTCCGCCGCAACTGAGCGGACGGTTCGGCGGGCGGGGGCCGGCGTCCGTACGCCGCGGCGACGAGCCGCCCCCGCCGGCGTCCCGCCTGAGCCGCCGCCACCGCCTCCTCGGCGTCGGGCGCCTCCAGGTAGTCGTCGGCGGTCAGGAGAAGGCGCTCGTGGATCGCCGCCGCGCGGTTCTCCGCGGGAATCCTGGCCAGGTCGCCATCGAAATCGGCCGCGCTGTCGTTGTCGAAAGGGCCGGTTCCCCAGGTGCCCATGTGTGCCTGCCCGTCCGTCTCGGTGGTCCCCACCTTCGCACCCGGCACTGACAACGCCTCTGACCTGCGGAATCCGCGTGATCGCTCACGGCGAACACGGGGGCGGGAACATTCGGGGGCTCATGTGCATTGAGTCGGCATAGCTCAACTTGACTGCCGAAGGGGAGATCATGGCTTCGTCGTCCTCAACGCTCACTCTGCCCGTGCTGCCGCTCGACGGCGAGGTCGTTCTGCCGGGCATGGTGGTTCCGTTGGATCTGAATGACGCTGATGTGCGGGCCGCGGTGGAGGCGGCGCAGGCCGCCGCGCGGACCGAGTCCGGGAAGCCGAGGGTGCTGATGGTGCCCCGGGTGGACGGGAATTACGCGGGGACGGGCGTGCTCGGGACCGTGGAGCAGGTCGGGAGGCTTGCCGACGGGGACCCCGGCGCGCTGATCCGCGGACGCGCGCGGGTGAAGATCGGGGCCGGGACGACCGGCCCGGGCGCCGCGCTGTGGGTGGAGGGCAGCCGGCTCGACGAGACGCTGCCCGAGCCGCTGCCGGGGAGCGTCACCGAGCTGGTCAAGGAGTACAAGGCGCTGGCCACGGCGTGGCTGCGCAAGCGCGGCGCCTGGCAGGTCGTCGACCGCGTACAGGCCATCGACGACGTGTCCGCGCTGGCCGACAACTCCGGTTACTCCCCGTTCCTGACCCTGGACCAGAAGATCGAGCTGCTGGAGACGGCCGACCCGGTCGCCCGCCTCAGGACGGCGACCCAGCAGCTGCGCGACCACCTCGCGGAGCAGGACGTCGCGGAGACGATCGCGAAGGACGTCCAGGAGGGCGTCGACAAGCAGCAGCGCGAGTTCCTGCTCCGCCGCCAGCTGGACGCGGTCCGCAAGGAACTGCGCGAGCTGAACGGCGAGACCGAGGGTGAGGAGTCGGACGACTACCGCGCCCGCGTGGAGGCCGCCGACCTGCCGGAGAAGGTCCGCGAGGCCGCCCTCAAGGAGGTCGACAAGCTGGAGCGGTCCAGCGACCAGTCCCCGGAGGGCTCCTGGATCCGCACCTGGCTGGACACGGTCCTCGAACTCCCGTGGAACGAGCGCACGCAGGACGCGTACGACATACAGGGCGCGAAGTCGGTCCTGGACGCCGAGCACGCGGGCCTGGAGGACGTGAAGGAGCGCATCACCGAGTACCTGGCCGTCCGCAAGCGGCGTGGCGACCGGGGCCTGGGCGTCATCGGCGGCCGGCGCGGGGGCGCCGTACTGGCCCTCGTGGGGCCGCCCGGCGTCGGCAAGACGAGTCTCGGTGAGTCCGTCGCGCACGCGATGGGCCGCAAGTTCGTCCGCGTCGCCCTCGGCGGCGTCCGGGACGAGGCGGAGATCCGGGGCCACCGGCGTACGTACGTCGGCGCGCTGCCCGGGCGGATCGTGCGGGCGATCAAGGAGGCCGGGTCGATGAACCCCGTCGTCCTGCTCGACGAGATCGACAAGGTCGGCTCCGACTTCCGGGGCGACCCGGCCGCCGCCCTCCTCGAAGTCCTCGACCCCGCGCAGAACCACACCTTCCGCGACCACTACCTGGAGGTCGAACTCGACCTGTCGGACGTGGTGTTCCTCGCCACGGCCAACGTCCTGGAGGCCATCCCGGAGGCCCTGCTCGACCGGATGGAGCTGGTCCGGCTCGACGGGTACACGGAGGACGAGAAGGTCGTCATCGCCCGCGACCACCTGCTCCCGCGCCAGCTGGAGCGCGCGGGCCTGAACACGGACGAGGTCACCCTCCACGAGAGCGCGCTGCGCAAGCTCGCCGGGGAGTACACCCGCGAGGCCGGGGTCCGCACCCTGGAGCGGTCCATCGCGCGCCTGCTCCGCAAGGTCGCCGCCCAGCACGAACTGGGCGAGCGGGAGCTGCCGTTCACCATCCGGGACGAGGACCTGCGCGCGCTCATCGGGCGCCCGCACCACGTGCCGGAGTCCGCGCAGGACCCCGCCGAGCGCCGTACGGCCGTCCCGGGCGTGGCGACCGGCCTCGCGGTGACCGGCGCGGGCGGCGACGTCCTGTTCGTCGAGGCGTCCCTCGCGGACCCGGAGACGGGCGCGGCGGGCCTCACCCTGACCGGGCAGCTCGGGGACGTGATGAAGGAGTCCGCGCAGATCGCGCTCAGCTTCCTGCGCTCGCGCGGCGCCGAGCTGGAGCTCCCGGTCGGCGACCTCAAGGACCGGGGCGTGCACATCCACTTCCCGGCGGGCGCGGTCCCCAAGGACGGCCCGAGCGCCGGCATCACGATGACGACCGCGCTGGCCTCGCTGCTCTCCGGGCGGCTGGTCCGCACGGACGTGGCGATGACCGGTGAGGTGTCGCTGACCGGGCGCGTGCTGCCCATCGGCGGGGTCAAGCAGAAGCTGCTGGCCGCGCACCGGGCCGGGGTGAAGACCGTCATCATCCCCAAGCGCAACGAGGCCGACCTCGACGACGTCCCGGCGGAGGTGCTGGACAAGCTCGACGTCCACGCGGTGACGGATGTGCGGCAGGTGCTGGAGCTGGCGCTGACGCCCGCGAGGAACGAGGTTCCGCTGGCGGCGTGACGGGTGCCGGCGGAGTGGGCGGAGGCTCGGGTTCCCCTTGATGGGGGCCCGAGCCTCCGTACAAGTCCGTCCCCTGACAAGACCCCTACGCCCACCTGCGAAATACTGTCCGAACTGCGGCGATGAGCCGAGCGGACGACAGGGAGCACCGAAGTGAGTGACGACGGGAACGGCGGCGCCGTGGGAGGGGCCGACCGGGAGTTCCTCTCGCTGGAACGGGAGCTGACCGTGTTGCTGCGGCGGGCTCGCGCCAACCAGGGCGAGATGGCCCGCGAGGTGCACCCCGACCTGGAACCGGCCGCGTACGGGCTCCTCGTGCGGCTGGAGGAGACCGGGCGGCGCCGGGCCACCGAGCTGGCCGCGTACATCGGCGTCGGCAAGGCGACGATGTCCCGGCAGCTGCGCGCGCTGGAGGAGCTGGGCCTCATCGCCCGCGAGCCCGACCCGGCGGACGGCAGGGCCTGGCTCGTCGAGCTGACGGAGGAGGGGCGGAGCAGGGTGAGCCGGGTGCGGGAGGCGCGCCGGGCGATCTACGTGGCGCAGCTCGCCCACTGGGACCGCAAGGAGGTCTCCGAACTGGCGAGGCTGCTGGGGGAGTTGAACCAGGTGATGGAGAAGTAGGGCAGGGCACGCACGTGGGCGGGGCCGCGCCCGCCTCTCGCCGATCCGCCCCGCGCTACAGCTCCACGTACACCGCGCTCGCGTCGTCGTGCGTCTTGCCGCGCCGCAGAAACACCCGCGCCTGCGCGTCCGCCGACTCCAACTCCCGTACGCGGGAGACGAGTCCGGCGGCGCCCGCCTTGCGGACGTACGGCAGGAGGTCGGCCCAGCCGCCCTCGTGGAACGTCTCCACCCAGCGGGTCGCGCCGTCCGTGAGGCCGAGCAGGGAGCGGACGGCGGCGCGCGGGACGCGTCCCGTCACCGCGCGGGCGGCCACGGACGGGTCGGCGGCGGCCGTGAAGAAGCCGCCCTCCTTGTTGCGGGCGCGGGCGTCGGCGACCTCGTCGGAGACGAGGAGTTCGCGCGGGAGGCGGGCGAGCCGGTCGTCGAGGACCGGGGTGACCGTGCCGTCGGGGGACTCCAGGAGGAGCGCCGCGTCGGACAGGACCAGGTACTCGACGTACTCCGCGCCCCAGCGCGTGAGCGCGACCGTCGCCTGCGGAGTCCGTGGGTGAGAAAGGTCACAGGTTTGTGAATGGGAGGTCGCGGTTCGGTGGATCGCGCGGGACAGCGCCTCGGCGAGCGGAACATCCGGGAGGGAAGCGGTCAGTTCGGTCAGGGCCCCGCCGAGCCGCGCGGTGTACCAGGGCACGGTGTGGACGCACCCGCTCGGACCACGCGGCGGCGTCACCCCGTCCAGCACGACGAGCACACCCCCCTGTCCGGCTGCGGGAACGCAGAGCGCGGCGAAGTCCTCGTTGGGGCGGGCCGGATCGCCCGGCTCGGACACAAGTTCCGTACGCATCGGGTCAGTCTGCACGTACCCGCGCACACTGCGGCCGAACGGCTCGCGATGATCGTCCCGTTGACGTTTCTTTGCAGGTCAGACGGGTGATTTGGGCGGGAATCGAGCCCTTGGGGAAGACGTGTCGGCGAATACTGCCAAAGCCCGGCGCCCGCGTCCAACCGGCGGGCCGCGAGGGGAACCGGCGCGCGCCGGGGGAACTTGCCCGCCAACTCCCCTCCGATGTTCACTCCTTCGGGTGGCGGGTCAGGTGATGAGCGCTTCCCGCCCACCGGCACTGGGAGGGTCGGGGACCGTACCGGTTGTGCGCTGGTGTTGACCGAGCGTCATCCGGTCCCATGGGTACACGAGTTACAGGAATGCGAGCACCGGTGCAGAAGACGCGGCCTGGGCGCACAGAACAGTCGGCTTCCGGGGCAGGTTCGCCCGCCGGTGCGGCTTCGGGTGCGCCCGTCGGCAAGGGCCGGCCGACCCATGTGCGCAACCGGCTGATCATCGCCGTGGCCGTGGTGGCCGCCGCGATCGGCGCGGCCGGTACGCCGTCCGTGCTCGCGCTCTCCGCCGAACTCAAGGATTCCCAGGAGCTGGTGACGCTCGCCGAGCGCACCCAGGAGGCGCTGGTCCTCGCGCACTCCCTCGCCGATGAGCGCGACCAGGTCACCCCGTACCTCGCGACCGGCCGCGACAAGGAGAGCGCCCCCGACACGCAGGTCACCGCCCGCGTCGACCGGCAGCTCACCGACCTGCGCGCCGCCGGGAACCTCCCCGCCGCCGTCTCCGGCATCGCCGCGATCCGCAAGAACGCGCTCGACGGGAAGAGCACACCGCTCCAGGCGCACGAGGCGTACAGCAGGACCATCACCGACCTGCACCGCCTCGCCGAACAGCTCGCCCAGCAGACCCCGCCGCGCGCGGGCGCCGGTGCGTACGCCCTCGCCGAGCTCGACTCCGCCGTCCAACAGGCCGCCGCCGCCCGGGGGTTGCTCGTCGCCGCGCTCGACGTCCCGGTCGACGACGGCTACGACACGTCCGGCGCCGCCGAGTTGCGCGACGCCCTCAGCGCCGCCGCCCAACAGGCCCGCCTGCGCTCGGACTCGGCGCTCGCGGACTTCCGGGAGACGGCCCCGCAGCGCATGGTCGACGCGTACGACTCGACGGTGACCGGCGGCGAGAACGACGCCGCCGAACGGTACTTGACCCAGCTCACCGACCAACCCGTCCTCGGCGACGACGACTTGAAGGCCACGCCGACCGCCGTGGACGCCGCCCTGTCCGCCCGCATCGAGCTGATGCGCGGCGTCGAGGCGTCCCTCTTCGACCGCCGCACCAAGGAGTTGGAGACCCTCCGCGACGACGACGTCACCGGGCTCGAACTGCGCGTCGCGCTGCTCGGGGCGCTCATGCTGGTCGCCGTCGGGGTCGCCACGGGCATGGCGCGCAGCCTCACCCGGCCGCTGTCCGCCGTACGCCGGGGCACCGCGCGGCTCGCCGAGGCGGCGGAGCCCGGCGCCGAGGAACCCGTCAAGTTCACCGGCCGCAACGACGAGTTCGCCCAGGTCGTGCGGTCCGTCAACGCGCTGCACGCGCACGCCGCCGGGCTGCACGAACGGCTCGCCACGCTGGAGGCCGACCGCAAGCACCTCGTCGGGCAGCGGCAGAAGATGGCCGACGCGCGCGAGGAACTCCGTACCGAACTGGCCTCGGTCACCGGGCAGTTGGAGGGGCTGCGGGCGTCCATCGGGTCCACGTTCGTCAACCTCTCGCTGCGCACCCTCGGGCTCGTCGAGCGTCAACTCGCCGTCATCGAGGGTCTTGAGGAGCGCGAGCAGGATCCCGAGCGGCTCGCGACGCTGTTCAAGCTGGACCACTTCGCTACCGTCATGCGGCGGCACAGCGAGAACCTGCTCGTCCTCGCGGGGGCGGAGCATGTGCAGCAACATCCCGGTCCCGTACCGCTCGTCGACGTCGTGCGGGCCGCCGTCTCCGAGATCGAGCGCTACGACCGGGTGCGGATCTCCTCCCTTCCCGCGCACGCCCACATCGCCGGGTTCGCCGCCGACGATCTCTCGCATCTCCTCGCCGAGTTGATGGAGAACGCGACCTCCTTCTCGCCGCCCGACCTGCCCGTCGAGGTCTCCGGCTGGCTCCTGGAGAACGGCGACGTCATGCTCTCCGTCCAGGACGAGGGGGTGGGCATCGAGCCCGCCCGCCGCGACACGCTGAACGCCCGCCTCGCCGAGTCCGACCCCGAGGTCCCCTTCGAGGGGGAGGGCGACGAGGGCCTCGGCCTGTTCGTCGTCTCCCGCCTCGCGGGGCGGCACGCTGTGCGGGTGCGGTTGAGGGGGCAGAAGAAGACGTCCGGGACCGCTGCGGTTGTCGTCGTCCCCACCGCCGTACTGGCCCCGGCGCCGTCCGGAGCCGTACCGTCCGTCACGCCGGGGGCGGTTGCGGGCGGGGTGAGCCTGCCGGGGGCCGATGCTGAGGTCAACTCGCATGTCATCGGGGGGCGTTCGCGCAACCGGGACCTTGCGGTGGAGT
>NZ_LIRL01000604.1 GCF_001419795.1 Streptomyces niveiscabiei | reverse complement strand
CACCGCCCCCGCCGTGGCTCCCGTGCCCGCGCCCACTGGAGAACCCCGTGAGCGCGAACACCACCAGCGCCGAGACAGCCGTAAGCCTGAAGATGTACCCCCGTGGTCGCATGGACCCACCCTAGGCAACGCCTGTCACGACCATGTCACCACCCCTCGGCGACATGGTCCTCACGCCGGCCGAGCCGTCCCCGTCCCCTTCTCCGCGTCCAGCGCGTACACGCACCGATCCTTGCTGCACGCGTACACGACCCCGTCCCGTACCACCGGAGAGCCAGTGATCTCGCCCCCGGTCGCCAGCTTCCACCGCAACCGCCCGTCGTCGGCCTTGAGCGTGTACAGCAGGCAGTCGGTGGACCCGAAGTGGATCCGCCCCTCGGCGACGGCGGGCGCCCCCACGATGTCCCCACCGGCCTGGAACCGCCACTTGGGCGTCCCGGTGACCGCGTCGAGCGTGTAGAGCCCCTTCCCGCTGCCCACATGGACATGCCCGGCGGCGACGAGCACGGGGTCGATGGAGGACCTGGCCTCGGTGGCGATGCGCCACCGGTCGCGCCCGTCGGCGGCGTCGAGGGCGTAGACCGTACCCAGGTAGTCCGCGAGGTAGACCCCGCCCCCCGCGACGGCGGGCCCCGGCACGAACGTGGGCGGCGACAGGAACGCGGCCGGCGCCTCGAAGTGCCAGCGCACCATCCCGGTGGCGATGTCGACCGACAGCACCCGCGTACCCGCGGAGACGTACACGTTGCCGTCCCCCGAGGGAGTTACGCGTACGGGTACGCCCCCGCAGGAGGCGGCGTCACCGATGGGGTAGGACCAGCGCTCCTCACCCGTACGGGCCTCCAGCGCGCGCAGCCTCGCGTCCTGCCAGACGTACACCGTGCCCTCGTGCAGCACGGGCCCCGCCTCGGGGGACTCGAAGTCGGTCTGGCAGCCGCCGATCTCCCACAGCTTCTGCCCGTTGGACGCCTCCCAGCCCTGCGCGCCGCCGCCGCGCGTACCGGTGACGATCGTGCCGCGCTCGGCCTTGAGGGAGTACACCCAGGCGTCGGTGGGCAGCCGCCACAGGTCGCCGCCCTCGCGGGCGTCCAGAGCGAAGAGGGTGGGCCCGTCGGAGGCGTGGACCCGGCCGTCGGCGACCGCCATCGACCAGGCGACGTCCCGCGTCTTGAACCGGCGCCGCCCGGTCGCGACGTCCAGCGCGTGCACCTCGAAGGAGGTGACGTAGACGAGGTCGCCGTCGACCGAGGGCGTCCCCCAGACGTCGTTCGACATCCGGAAGCGCCACGGCCGCCAGCCGGGCGGGGCCTCCGGGGGCGCGCTCGGCAGGGCGGGCACACCGGTCGCCCCACCCCCGGGTACTACGGGTACGACAGGGTCGGCGCCGTTGGCACCGGGCCGCACCCGCGTCCATGACCCGGTCAGACCCGGGTCGGGTACGGGGGCCCGTACCGCCGAGGTAGCCCGGATGTCGGAGATCCGCGGCCCGGGACCGATCGGCACCGGCGCGCCCGCGAGCCGTACCGGGCTGACGTCGGGCGCCCCCATCGGCGCGGGGAACGGCGCGGGCCCGGCGGGCCTCGGAGGTACTACGGGTGCTACGGGTACGACGCCCCCACCCGGTACCACCGGGTCGTGCGAGGGCGGAGGCGGCGGCGGTAGTACGGACCTACCTCCCAGGTTCACCCCGCCCCCGCTCCGTCCGGAGGCCCCCGCCGGTTTCGGCGGACGCCCGCCCCGGCGGGTCTCGATCATGGTGACGGCCTTCTCCGGCAACCACGCCGAGGCCGTACCGCTGTCGTCGGACCCGGAGCCGAAGAGGTGCGGGGCGAGCTGCGCCTGGAGGTCGGCCGGGTTGGGCCGGGCGGTGGCCTCCATCTGCATGCACGACTCGATGAGGGGCCGCAGTTCGTCCGGCAGCCCCTCCAGGTCGGGCCCTTCCCGCAACAGCATGAAAACGGTTTCTACCGGATTCGCGCCGTGGAACGGCGGATGCCCGGTGGCCGCGAAGACGAGCATCGACCCGAGCGAGAAGACGTCGCTCGCGCCGGTCACGCTGCGCGAGTCCTTCGCCTGCTCGGGCGACATGTACGCGGGGGTGCCGACCGCGACGTTCGTCATGGTCAGGCGGGTGTTGGAGACCCCGGAGGCGATCCCGAAGTCGATCACCCGGGGGCCGTCCTCGACGACGAGGACGTTCGACGGCTTGAGGTCGCGGTGCACGAGACCCGCGCCGTGGATGGACTGGAGCGCTTCAGCGACCCCCGCCGCCAGCCAGCGCACCGCCTGGGCGGGCAGCGGCCCGCAGTCGTTCACTATCTCTTCGAGGGAGGGCGCCGGGACGTACGCGGTCGCCAGCCACGGCACGGCCGCGCGCGGATCGGCGTCCACGACGGCCGCCGTGTAGAAACCGCTTACAGCACGCGCCGCCTCGACCTCGCGCGTGAACCGCACGCGGAAGAGCTGGTCCTCGGCGAGTTCCGTACGCACCGTCTTGATCGCCACGCGCCGGCCCGACGCGGAGCGCGCCAGATAGACCAGCCCCATGCCGCCGGCTCCCAGCCGTCCCAGCACCTCGAACGGCCCGATCCGCCGCGGATCGTGCTGCGTCAGCTGATCCACCACTTGCCTGCCACCTCCCCGTACGGGCCGCGCAAGCCACGTCTTCACGCGACCCCGTGCAGCGTCTCACCACCGCACCGCCATGGCGGCACGCACCCCCGATTGTTCCTGGCCGGGCGGCTGGTTGCGAACCCGGTGAAAAATAGGGCGCTACTTCATCTACCGGAACATTTCTTCCAAATCAACGCCGGATCGCCTTCGAACCGATGTCGATTCACGCCGGTTCGACGCCGAAACGGCGGTTCTCCCGCTGCAACAACGCGAACGACGCCCCTTGATTGTCCGATACGACGGCGGCGATCCCGTAGGACGTCGGGAACGGCCCGGCCTGGACCCGCCCGCCGAGGCGTACGACGGTCCGTACGGCGACGGCGCAGTCCTCGACGCCGAAGTGGACGACGAAGTGCGGGGGCATCTCGGCGGGGAAGACGTCGGAGACAGGGGCCCGGCCGAAGTCGGGGCGGGCGCCCTCGCCGAAGAGGGCCTCGTGGAAGAGGCCGCCGTAGAACGAGTTCACGGCGTCGATGTCGCGGGCGTACAGCTCGGCCCAGACGAAAGTACTAGGGGTATGACGTACCCCGAAACCAGGGTGGCGCTCCCCCTGCCAGAGCCCGAAGACGGCGCCCTCGGGGTCGGCCACCAGGGCCGCCGTACCCAGTCGGCCGACCGGGAAGGGGGCCATGACGACCTGGCCGCCGACGGCGATGATGCGTCCGGCGGTACGGCGGATGTCGGGGGTCGCGAAGTACACCGTCCAGACGGTCGGCATCCGGCCGTCACCCTTGGGAGCCAGGGCAGCAACCGGTTTCCCGTCTTTTCTGGCCCACAGCGAGCCGCCGTGGTCGATTCCGGGGTCGTCGGGGGCGTCGAAGGTCCACCCGAAGAGCTCACCGTAGAAACGCTTTCCCGCGTCGAGGTCGGGAAGCTGGGCGTCGACCCAGCAGGGGACGCCCTCTCCATAGGCGCCCGCGCCCATGGCGGCGCCCTCTCCGTACCCCGATGCCCTGTTTTCGGCCATGCGCCCAAAGTAACGGCGCGACCCGCACCGCGCAGACCAGCGGATGCGCCCCGGGGAGTGGAATGCACCCCATTTGGATCGGCCGAATCGCGCTCCGATCACCCCTCGGTAAGCTGACGGCATGACAGGACAAGTGCGTACCGTCGACGGCCGCGTAGCCGGTCGGCGTGGGCAGGCCACGCGGCAGAAGCTGCTGGACTGCCTCAGCGAGATGCTCAGCTCCTCTCCTTACCGGGACGTCAAGGTCATCGATGTCGCCCGGAAGGCGGGCACTTCGCCCGCGACCTTCTACCAGTACTTCCCGGACGTCGAAGGCGCCGTCCTGGAGATCGCGGAGCAAATGGCCGCCGAGGGCGCGGGGTTGACCGAACTCCTCGAAGGCCGCTCGTGGGTCGGCAAGGCCGGCTGGCAGACCGCGCAGGAACTCGTGGCGGGATTCCTGGAGTTCTGGCGGAAGAACGAGGCGATCCTGCGGGTCGTGGACCTCGGCGCGGCCGAGGGCGACAAGCGGTTCTACAAGCTCCGGATGAAGATCCTCAACTCGGTGAACAACTCCCTCGCGGACGCGGTCGCCGAGCTCTACCGCCACGGCGACCCGGCCGAACAGCGGGCGGTCCTAAGGGCGTTGCCGCTGCTGGAAGAGGTCAACGCGGAGGCGGGCGCGGAGTGGGACGAGGGGAGGGCGGACGCGGACAGGGCGCGGGCCGGGGATGAGAACGGCTTCGACGGTACGTCCCCGTCGGACAGCTCCGGCAGTGTCAACTCGCCGCATGCCAGCGCAGGTTGGGGCGATCCGATCCCGCGCGGCGGCGCGGGAGCGCCCTTCCGGACCACCGGGCGCCCCGTCCCCGACGTCCGTCGTACCCTTTTCGCCGCTGCCGCCCCCGCCGACGACCGGCTCGGCGAACTCGCGCTCTCCCTCGTCCGGGAGGCCCTCAGGGGCAACGACAACAGTGTGATCGAGGCGGCGCTCGGGGCGTACGCGGCGGCGCGGCTGCCGGACACGGAGTACCGGCAGGCCGTGCTGAAGTGCGTCTTCTACGACATCCCGCTCGACCGCCTGTACGGCCTCGATGCCCGCGCGGACCGCGAACTCGCCCGCATGCTGGCCGACTTCGCGCACGAGCGCATCGCGGCGGGCCGGACGGTTCCGGCCGACGTCTGGCCGCTGGTCCGCGCGCACACGGCCCTGGCGAAGTCCCTCGCGGCCCGCGCCCGCGACCTCGCCGAGACCCGCCCGGAGGCGGCGGCCCGCGCGCTGGCCGCACTGGCGGAGACGGAGAGGGATGCGGCGACGGGCCAGGAAACGGTTGCTGCAACGGTCGGTGAACCGACCCCGGAGACGGCTGCGGAAACGTTCGCTGAAACCGCCGAGAAAACGGTTGCTGCAACACTCTCCACGCCTCCCACCCCCACC
>NZ_LIRL01000603.1 GCF_001419795.1 Streptomyces niveiscabiei | reverse complement strand
CCTCACCCTCCGAGCCGTCCTCGGCGACCACGGCCTCGCCGAACTCACCGACCGCGCCGAGCTGTTGGCCACGGAGCTGGCCACCAACGCCGTACGGCACACCGACGGCCCCGCCCTCCTCCGCTTCCAGTGGCTGCACCCCGTACTCCGCGTCAGCGTCGGCGACACCCGCCCGAGCCTCCCCATCGTCCCCGGCCACCGCCCCGTCCGTACGGCACTCCACGCGGAGAACGGTCGTGGACTCCTCATCCTCGACGTCCTCGCGGACCGCTGGGGCGGCTGCGGGACCGGCGACGAGCACCCCGGCAAGACGATCTGGTTCGAACTCGCCCTCACCAAGCCCGAACCGGAACCGTCCGCCGCGTGAGACTCCGTCAGGACACGTCGGTCTCGTAGAAGCAGAGGTGCCCCTTGATCGCCGCGACGGCGTCGTACGGCTCGGGGTAGGCCCACGCGAGATCGGGCGCGTCGGGGAGGGACCAGTAGGAGGCGGTGCCCTTGAAGGGGCAGACGGTGTGGGTGTCGGAGGGGGTCAGCAGATCGAGGCGTACGTCCTCGGCGGGGATGTAGTACCGGGGCGGGCACCCCGTCTCCTCCAGGACCAACGCCCTTTCGCTCTCGGCCAGTAGAAGCTCTCCGTGCACCACGCGCACGCGCGCGGACGACGGCTCGACGGTGATGCGATGTCCTTCGCTCATCCCCCGTACGGTAGGCGCCATGCGCATCTGTGTCTTCCTCTCCGCAGCAGACCTCGACGACCGCTACACCCTCCCGGCGAGGGAGTTCGCACGACTCCTGGGCAAGGGCGGCCACACGCTGGTGTGGGGAGGCTCGGACGCGGGCCTGATGAAGGTGGTCGCGGACGGGGTCGAGGAGTCCGGCGGACGCCTCTGCGGAGTCTCGGTGCAGTTCCTCGCGGCGCGGGTCCGCCCCAAGGTGGACGAGATGGTCGTAGCCAAGGACCTCGCCGAACGCAAGCGACTCCTGATCGAGAAGGCCGACGCGGTGGTCATCATGGTCGGCGGCACCGGCACGCTGGACGAGGCGACCGAGATCCTCGAAATGAAGAAGCACGGCCACACGGCAAAGCCGGTGGTCCTCCTCAACACGGCAGGCTTCTACGACGGCCTGGAGCAACAGTTCCGCCGCATGGAGTCCGAGGGCTTCCTCCCGGTCCCCCTGTCGAACCTGATGCACTTCGCGAAGGAACCGGCGGAGGCGCTGGCGTACTTGACGGGGAACTGAACCGCTCACCCCAGGAACGACCCCACCGCCCCCGCCAGCAACGGCGACATCAGCACGTCGTAATGCGTCACCCCCGGCAGCACGGCCAACCGTGACGCGACCCGCCCCGAGCCGTCCCAGCCCGCGTCCTTCAGGCCTCCGCCCAACAGCCCGTAGAACTCGACCATATGAGCCGGCCGCACGGCATCCGCGTCGCCGAACACGAGCAGTACCGGCGCCGAGATGCCCTCCACCTCAGCGGTCCAGTCGTACGGCAGCTTTTTCAGCTCGGCCACCTTTCCCACCAGCACGGGCCAGTCCTCGACGCGGGGTGCGAGGCGGGCGTACATCTCGTAGACCGGCGACTGCTTCATGGGCTCGGCGGCGGCGGAGCTCATCGCGTCCATGCCGGCCAGGACTTCGGGGAACCAGCCGTCGCGACGGGCAGGTGTGGAGACGATCACTAGGCGCCGGACGACCTCGGGGTGCTGGATCGCGGTGCGTAGAGCGACGTCGGCTCCGACCGAGTAGCCGAGGACGTCAGCCTGCGGTAGGCCCAACTTCCGCAGCAGCCCGGCGATGTCGTCGGCCATCGTCTCCGCCCGCAGCGGCCGGTCCACATCGGCTGTACGCCCATGCCCCTGGAGGTCGACGACGAGCACGCGCCGCCCCTCGGCCAACGACGGCAGCAGCGGGGCGAACATCTCACCGGAACCCAGCCCGCCGTGTAGAAGGACCAGCGGGGTGCCGGGACCGCCGCCGTGCTCCTCGACGTAGAGGGAGATTCCGTCGATGTCGATGTAACCCATGCCTGCCTCTTTCCGGTTGGAGCCGTAGCGAGGGGTAGACGGTAGCGGTGCCCGGAACTCATCGGCGCCCGCGAGAATGATCCGTATGCCGACACATGTGATCACCGGCGCCGGTTCAGGCATCGGCGCAGCAGTGGCCCGCCGCCTCCACGAACGGGGCGACCAACTCGTCCTGCACGCGAGGGACGCGGGCCGGGCCAAGGAACTCGCCGCACAGTTCCCCGGCGCCCGGACCCTCGTGGGCGACCTGGCCGACCCCGACAAGCTGAGCTGGGCGTTCTCCCACCAGAGCCTCCCGGACCGGGTGGACACGCTCCTGCACATCGCGGGTGTCGTGGACCTGGGCCCGGTGGGCGAGCTGACCCCGAAGGCGTGGCGCCACCAGCTGAACGTCAACCTGATCGCCCCGGCGGAACTGACCCGCCACTTCCTGCCCCAGCTCCGCACGACGAAAGGCCACGTCCTGTTCGTCAACTCCGGCTCCGGACTCACCGCGCACGCCGAGTGGTCCGCGTACGCCGCCTCGAAGCACGGCCTGAAGGCCCTCGCCGACTCCCTCCGCCACGAGGAGCACGGCAACGGCGTACGGGTCACCTCGGTCTACCCGGGCCGCACGGCGAGCCCGATGCAGGCGAAGGTGCACCAGCAGGAGGGCAAGGAGTACGACCCGGGGAAGTGGATCGACCCGGAGTCCGTGGCGACGACGATCCTGACCGCTATCGACCTCCCGAGGGACGCCGAAATCAACGACCTGACGGTCCGCCCAGGACGCTGATCCGGTCAGAGGCGTTCAAAAACGATCACCCGCCGCCCCCGGACCTGTTCATCGGCGACGACCCGGAAGTACCGCTCCAGCACCCCCACCTTCGCCCGGTCCCGCGCCGCCCGCGCGGGCCGTGCGATCTCTTCGGCGTCGGTCACGAGCAGCACCCGCCGCTCGTTCAGCACAGCCGCCCGTATGCGCCCGGCGTCCGCCTCGACCCCCTTGAGCGTCCCGGACTCCCGGGGCCCCTGCACCAGCGCTATGTCCCGCAACCCCGCGAAGGCGTCGGGCGACACGGACCGCGCGTCCCGGCGGGCCGCCGGAACGAACACCACCGCGTCCCCGGGCGCCTTCAGCCGCCGTACGTCGGAGGCGACGGCAAGGACGTCGTCGATACGGCTCGACGGCGCCCGCTTCGCCAGGGAGTACGGCAGCAGCGCCACCGTCGCCAACGCGACCACCCCCGCGAGAACGACCCCCCGCGCTTTCGAAAATGTCCGTATCGCCGCCCCTAGGGACGATCCGATCAGCAACGCGAGCCCGAGCATGCTGAAAAGGACGTACCGGTCCATGTACAGCGGCTGGATCAGCGACAACCCGATCAACCCGGCCTGCGGAACCACCAGCAACGGCAACCCCACCGCCGTCACGGACAACTGCCCCGCGCGCGGGCGATCCACCAACGCCCCCGCGCACCCGATCCCCACCAGGACGGCGGGCCCGATCAGCGTCCCCCACGTCAACGGCGGTATCCACGACACCTGCTCGGACTGCGACCGGCTGAACAGCACCAGCGGCAGGACGCCCGCCGTGGCGAGCGCTCCCGCCGCTCCCCACCGCACCCACACCCGCCGCCCGGCCCGGCACCACGCCAACGTCACCAGATGCGCGGCGAGCATCATCAGGGACAGCCAGTTCAGCAGCCCGATGACCAGCACGACACCCCCGTACAGCACCCAACGCCCGCGCCCCCGCACCCCGTCGACGAGCAGCAGCGTCGCCACGGCCGCCCCCGCCGCGACGAGCGCGTACGACCGCCCCTCCTGGAGCTGGAACTGCACGGCGGGCAGCAGCCCGAGGGCGAGGCCCGCGGCGAGCCCCACCCACCGGTCGGCGAGCCGGCACCCGACGACGGCGACACACCCCGCGGCGACGGCGATCCCCGCGACGGACGGCAGCCGCAGCGTGAGGACGCTCGCGCCGAACCACTCGAACAGGACGTGCATCAGCAGGTAGTAGAACCCGTGGACGACGTCGACGTTGCCGAGCATCCGCCAGATCTCGCCCGTGGACCGCGAGGCGACCTGCCAGGTGGCCGCCTCGTCGCGCCAGACGCTGTCCTGCCGGGTGATCCCCCACAGACCGAACGCCCACGTCCACACGACCGGCACGGCCCACACCACGGGCAGACGGCGGCACGGCATGAAAAAGCTCCCCCCGGAACGGCTGTCGACGGCCGGACAGGAAGAGCGAAGATCACCGGACGAGGTTCCCGCGCGCACGCGTACGTAGGCTTCCGCCTGTGAACCCAGACTTTCGTTTCGCCCCCGCCACCGGCGTCGGCTCCCTGCCCGGCGGTGACGCCCGGGAGGCCGCCAAGACGGTCACCGGCTCGTTCGAGGACTTCCCCCACCTCGCGGAACTCCCCGCGCGCGG
This sequence comes from Streptomyces niveiscabiei, assembly GCF_001419795.1. Taxonomy (GTDB): domain Bacteria; phylum Actinomycetota; class Actinomycetes; order Streptomycetales; family Streptomycetaceae; genus Streptomyces; species Streptomyces niveiscabiei. Next base: position 5,191 of record NZ_LIRL01000603.1, on the reverse strand, counting down.
GCCGGGCGCCGACATGATCGGCCGTACGGCGGGGATGCTCGTCGAGCTGTACGCGCGCGTGGAGCCCAGCGGCTGGCGCCTCGGCGACCGCCCGGGCCGCGACACGAAGCGCGCGCGCTCGTGGCTGGGCGAGGACCTGGACGCGCTGGAGGAGTTCACGCAGGAATACGCCGGGCCGCTGAAGGTGCAGGCCGTCGGGCCGTGGACGCTCGCCGCGTCCCTGGAGCTGCGCAACGGTGAGTCCGCGCTGTCCGACCTCGGCGCCTGCCGCGACCTCGCCGGCTCCCTCGCGGAGGGCCTGCGCGAGCACCTCGCCGAGGTCCAGCGGCGCGTGCCCGGCGCTCAACTCGTGCTTCAGCTCGACGAACCCTCCCTCACCGCCGTCCTGCGCGGACACGTCAAGACCGCCAGCGGCTACCGCACGCACCGCGCCGTGGACCGCCAGCTCGTCGAGGCGAGCCTCCGGGACGTCCTCGGCGTGAACGCTCACGGGATCGTTCACAGTTGCGCCCCCGACGTGCCGTTCGCCCTGCTGCGCCGGGCCGGAGCCGCCGCCGTCTCCTTCGACTTCTCGCTCCTCACCGAGCGTGACGACGACGCGATCGGCGAAGCCGTCGAAGCCGGGATCAAGCTGTTCACCGGTGTCGTGCCCGGCACGGACACGGCATTGTCAGACCCTGCCGGTAGCGTCATGGGTGTCAGGACGCTGTGGCGCAGGCTGGGGCTGTCACCGGCGCTTCTCGCCGAGGCCGTGACGGTGACCCCGGCGTGCGGGCTCGCGGGCGCTTCCCCCGCGTACGCCCGCACCGCGCTCGCCCACTGCGTCCGGGCGGCGAGATCCCTCGCGGACAACCCTGAGTAACGGAGGACAAAGGTGGCCGGCGACAAGCAGACGGAGGCCCGCGAGCGGCACGCCCAGCTCGCGGAGCAGATCGAGGAGCACCGCTTCCGGTACTACGTGAAGGACGCCCCCGTCGTCAGCGACGCGGAGTTCGACAAGCTCCTGCGCGCGCTGGAGGCCCTGGAGGAGGAGTACCCCGAGCTGCGCACCCCGGACTCGCCGACGCAGAAGGTCGCGGGCGCGTACGAGACCGAGTTCACGTCCGTCGAGCACCGCCAGCGCATGCTGTCCCTCGACAACGCCTTCGACGACCTCGAACTCGCCGCCTGGGCCGAGCGCGTCCACAAGGACGTCGGCACGTCCGTGTACCACTTCCTGTGCGAGCTGAAGGTCGACGGCCTCGCCGTCAACCTGACGTACGAGCACGGCCGCCTCACGCGCGCGGCGACCCGCGGCGACGGCCGCACGGGCGAGGACATCACGCCCAACGTCCGCACCATCGCCGAGATCCCCGACCGCCTCACGGGCGAGCGCGTCCCCGACCTCGTCGAGATCCGGGGCGAGGTCTACTTCCCGATGGAGAAGTTCGCCGAGCTCAACGCCCACCTGGTCGCGATCGGCGACAAGCCCTTCGCCAACCCCCGCAACGCGGCGGCCGGTTCACTCCGCCAGAAGGACCCCCGCAAGACCGCCAGCCGCCCCCTGCACATGGTCGTCCACGGCATCGGCGCCCTGGAGGGCTACGACGGCCTCACCCGCCTCTCCGAGGCGTACGACCTGCTGCGCACCTGGGGCCTGCCGACCTCCGCGCACAACAGAGTCGTCGGCGACCTCGACGGCGTACGGCAGTTCATCAAGCACTACGGCGACAACCGGCACTCCGTCGAGCACGAGATCGACGGCGTCGTCGTCAAGCTCGACGAGATCCCCCTCCAGGGCCGCCTCGGCTCCACCTCGCGCGCGCCGCGCTGGGCCATCGCGTACAAGTACGCGCCGGAGGAGGTCAACACCAAGCTCATCAACATCCGCGTGGGCGTGGGCCGTACGGGCCGGGTCACCCCGTACGCGCAGGTCGAGCCGGTGACGGTCGCGGGCTCCGAGGTCGAGTTCGCGACCCTGCACAACCAGGACGTCGTCAAGGCGAAGGGGGTGCTGATCGGGGACACGGTCGTGCTGCGCAAGGCCGGGGACGTCATCCCGGAGATCCTCGGGCCCGTGGCCGACCTGCGCGACGGCACCGAGCGGGAGTTCGTCATGCCCGCCGAGTGCCCCGAGTGCGGGACGCCGCTGCGGCCCATGAAGGAGGCCGACGTCGACCTCCGGTGCCCCAACGCCCGCACCTGCCCGGCCCAGTTGAGGGAGCGCCTCTTCTACCTCGCGGGCCGCAAGTCCCTCGACATCGAGCACTTCGGGTACGTCGCCGCAGCCGCCCTCACCAAGCCGCTGGAGCCCGACACGCCGCCGCTCCTCGACGAGGGCGACCTCTTCGACCTCACCATCGAACAGCTCCTGCCCATCAAGGCGTACGTCCTCGACCAGGACAGCGGCCTCCCCAAGCGCGACCCCAAGACCGGCGAGGAGAAGATCGCCACCGTCTTCGCCAACCAACTGGGCGAGGCGAAGAAGAACGCGGTCGCGATGCTGGAGAACATCGCGGCGGCGAAGGAACGCCCCCTCGCGCGCGTGCTGACGGGGCTGTCGATCCGGCACGTCGGGCCGGTCGCCGCCGAGGCGCTCGCGCGCGAGTTCCGGTCCATCGAGCGCATCGAGCAGGCCACCGAGGAAGAACTCGCCGGGACCGACGGCGTCGGCGGGATCATCGCCGCCTCCCTCAAGGAGTGGTTCGCCGAGGACTGGCACCAGGAGATCCTGCGCAAGTGGCGCGCGGCGGGCGTACGCATGGAGGAGGAGAACTCCGGCGAGGACGAAGGCCCGCGCCCGCTGGAGGGGCTCACCGTCGTCGTCACCGGCACGCTGGAGCACCACACGCGGGACGGCGCGAAGGAGGCGCTCCAGACGAGAGGCGCGAAGGTCACCGGGTCGGTCTCGAAGAAGACGTCCTTCGTGGTCGTGGGCGACAACCCCGGGTCCAAGTACGACAAGGCCATGCAGCTCAAGGTGCCCGTCCTGAACGAGGAAGGGTTCGCCGTCCTCCTGGAGCAGGGCCCCGAGGCAGCTGCGGACGCGGCACTTCCGGTCGAGGAGTAGCCGTGAAAGGCCACCCGTTCGGCGCATTTGGGAGCGATACGGGTGGCCGGTGCGCATTCGGGCAACCGTCGCCGACCGCTGCCCGTACACGTCCTGATCGGCCTACTGTTGAGTTGTGCACCTGCCGTGCCCAGTTACGGCCGGGGCATTCCCGGCTTGTCAGAACCGGGGACCAGGGTTTTCCCACGCGGCGCCGCCCGAACCGACACCGGCCGCGCACCGCACGGCGTGGGCACCGCCGGCTGTGAGAGGGACGGGAATGGAACCGACCGAGAGCGCCGCCCCGGACTCCGGGCTGCGCCCACGCCGGCCGGGCGGGGTCAACTGGCGTGGTCTGTGGGCCGGTCGTACGGCCGACGAGGCCGTGCTCGCGCTGCCGGTCGCCGAAGGGGGGCCGTCGCTGGCGGGCGGGTTCCCGGGCGGTGGTGACGGTGAGCGGCGGAGTCTGCCCAGCCTGCCCGCCGTCGTCGTCGCGGCTGCCGCGTTCGCTCTCGGGGCCGGGTTCTACCGGGCGTTCACCGGTGGGCACGCCCTGTTTCCCTCCGGCACCCTCGGGTGGTCCCTCGCGCTGCTGACCGGGGTTATCGTCGGCCACCTCGTGATGCTCGGACGCGCCCGCTGGTGGGGCGGTACGGGGTCCGGGGCCGCGCTCACGCTCGCCGTGCTGTTGTTGTACGGCTGGGTGCCCGCCGGGCTCGTCAGTCTTACCGTCGTCGTCCTCGTCGGCGTCGCGCGCCGGCATCGGTGGCGGCAGGGGATTCTGCACGGCGCGGTCGACATCCTCGGCATCGGGGCGGGCGCGCTGGTGCTCGCGGTGTGCGGGCGGGTGCCGTCCGTCGAAGCGCCGTGGGACCCCGAGACGTGGACCGTGTACACGGCACCTCAGGTCGTCCTCGTCGCCGTCGCGTACCTCGCCGTCACCCGCGTCCTGCTCTGGTTCCTCCAGCGGCCCTCCCACGGCGGGCTGCCGACCGTCGCCCGCACCGCCCTCGTACGGCAGTCGATCGTCGCCGTCGCGCTCCTCGGGATCGCGCCGCTCGTCTGCGTCGTCGCGGACGCGGAACCCGTGCTGCTGCCGCTGTTCTCGATCCCCCTCATCGCGCTCGACTCCACGCTGTGGATCGCCCGCATGCGCGCGGAGGAGCAACTCCGCGATCCGCTCACCGGGTTGCCCAACCGGCAGTGGCTGCTGGAGCGGATCTGGACCGCGCTGGACGACGCCGAACGGATCGGCGCGCGGGCCGCGTTGATGCTGATCGACCTCGACCGGTTCCGGTCCGTCAACGACACGCTCGGTCATCTCGCCGGTGACCGGCTGCTGTTGCAGATCGCCGACCGGCTCAGGACGGCGCTGCCGCGCGGCGCCGAGGTCGCCCGGCTCGGCGGGGACGAGTTCGCGGTGCTGCTGCCCGTCGCCGACTCCACGACGTCCGCGACGCGGGTCGCCAGAGCCCTGGTGACGACGCTGAGTTCACCGCTCGACCTCGACGGGCTGACCCTCGTCCTGGAGGCCAGCGCCGGGGTCGCCGTCTTCCCCGACCACGCCGTCGACGCGGAAGGGATGCTGCGGCGGGCCGACGTCGCGATGTACCAGGCGAAGCGGGACCGTACGGGCGTCGAGGTGTACGAGTCCAAGCGGGACTCCAACACCCCCGACCGGCTGGGGCTGTTGGGCGATCTGCGGCGGGCCCTCGACGCGCACGAGGTGCAGTTGCACTACCAGCCCAAGGTGCGGTTCGACGGGCACGTCGCGGGACTCGAGGCGCTGGTGCGGTGGGTCCACCCCGAGCGCGGCAAGGTCCCGCCGGACGAGTTCATCGCCATCGCCGAGTCGTCCGGGCTCATGCCCCACCTCACGGAGTACGTGCTGGAGACGGCACTCGAACAGGTCGCCCGGTGGCGTGCGCAGGGCCTGCGCGTGCCGGTCGCCGTCAACGTCTCGCCCCGCGACGTCCACACGCCCGGCTTCGCCGGGGCCGTCGCCGCCCGCCTCGCCCGGCACGGCGTCCCGGCGGGAGCGCTCCAACTCGAGATCACCGAGCACGTGTTGCTGGAGGACCCCCAGCGCGCCGCCGACACCCTCAACGGCCTCACCGGCCACGGCGTGAAAATGTCCCTCGACGACTTCGGCACCGGCTACTC
>NZ_LIRL01000602.1:3625-4066 GCF_001419795.1 Streptomyces niveiscabiei | reverse complement strand
CCGCCGCCGCGAGCGCCGGCGTGCTGGACAACCTCAAGTCGGGCGGCTTCGACGACCCCGGCTCGGACTCGGTGGCCGCCGCCGAGGCCCTGGAGCGCTCCTTCCCGGACAGCCAGCCCAACCTGGTCGTCCTGGTGAGGGACGCGAAGGGGGGTGTCGACTCGNNGCGACGCGACCCTGCGCGCGCAGGACGCGGGCCTGGTCCTCGTCCGCGTGGACGGCGACGAGAACGCGTCGATCCGCACCGCCAAGAAGCTGCACGAGGAGCTCTCGGACCCGCAGGGCGCGGTCGCGGTCTCCTTCGGCGGGATCACCGCCATCAACAACGACATGAACAGCCAGGTGGAGAAGGACATCATCGCGGCGGAGACGATCGCGATCCCGATCACCCTGCTGCTGCTCGTGCTGGTCTTCCGGGGCCTGGTCGCGGCGCTGCTGCCG
>NZ_LIRL01000602.1:0-3575 GCF_001419795.1 Streptomyces niveiscabiei | reverse complement strand
GCTACCGCGAGGAGCGCGCGGCGGGCCGCACCAACGCCGAGGCCCTGCGCGTCACCCGCGCGACGGCGGGCCGCACGGTCGCGGTCAGCGGCGGCGTGGTCGGCGCGGCGCTGGCCACGCTGTTCGTCTTCGACCAGTACTTCCTGCGCTCGTTCGCGCTGGCCGGCATCGCGGTGGTGCTGTTCGCGGTGCTGGGTTCGCTGTACGTCCTTCCCGCGGCCCTCGTCCTGCTGGGCGACCGCGTCGACAAGCTGGCGTTCAAGCGCCGCGCACCGCGCCCGGTGCGGGAGCCCGCCGAGACCTTCTGGGGCCGGATGGCGGGCCTCGCCTTCAAGCGCCCGGCGCTGCTGGCGACCCCGGTCATCGCGCTGCTGCTGCTCATGGCGGTGCCGTTCACGAACGCCCAGTTCGGCGTGCCGGACGAGCGGGTGCTCCCGGCGGCGACCGAGAGCCGCATGGTCACCGAGGCCGTACGGGACGACTTCGGCGCGGGCGACGACCGCGCGCTGAACGTCGTGTCGGAGGACTGGAAGGGGTCGCAGGCCCAGCTCCAGCAGTACTCCGCCGCGCTGTCGAAGGTGTCCGGCGTGACGCAGGTGATCGGGGCGGCCGGGGTGTACAAGGACGGGGCCCGGGTGACCGTGCTGCCGGCCGCCGCTGCCGCCGGGTACCAGAAGGGCGACGCCGTCCGCATCCAGGTGCAGTCGGACGTCGTGCCGTACTCGCAGCAGGGCGGTGACCTCGCGCGCGCGGTGCGGGCGGTCGACCCCGAGGGCGGGACGGTGCTGGTCGGCGGGCAGGCCGCGCAGCTCGTCGACATCACGCACTCCATCGCGGGCAAGCTGCCGCTGGCGATCGTCCTGATCAGCGTCTTCAGCCTGCTGTTCCTGTTCCTGCTGACCGGCAGCGTGCTGATGCCGGTCAAGGCGCTCGTCTTCAACACGCTGAGCCTGGTGGGCATCCTGGGCGTCGCCGTCTGGATCTTCCAGGACGGCCACCTCTCCGGCGCCCTCGACTTCACGGCGTCCCCGCTGGCCGTGTCGATGCCGGTGCTGATGTTCTGCATCGCCTTCGGCCTGTCGATGGACTACGAGGTGTTCCTCGTCGCCCGCATCAAGGAGCGCCACGACCGCACCGGCGAGCTGGAGGGCTCCGTACGCGAGGGCCTGGGCGCGAGCGGGCCGGTGATCACCGCCGCCGCGGCCATCCTCGCCGTGTCCTTCTTCGCGATGCTGACCTCGGGCGTGTCCCTGATCAAGATGTACGGCCTGGCCACGGGCCTCGCGATCGTGATCGACGCGTTCCTGGTGCGCGGGGTACTGGTCCCGGCGTTCATGCGGGCGGCCGGCGCCTACAACTGGTGGGCCCCGGCGCCCCTCAAGGCCGTCCACCGGCGCTTCGGCATCAAGGAGTCGCTGGAGGAGGAGCACGAGACGTCCCCGGTCGCCGGCTCTTCGACGGCGGCCCCCGAGCCCGAGCCGACGGGGAGCGCGCGATGACCGGCACCCTGCCCCAGCTGCACAACGCTGCCGCCGCCGCGGCCCGAGCCGCCAACGCCCACAACACCCAGCCCTGGGAGCTGCGCCACCGGGGCGACCACATCGAGGTCGGCTGGGACACGCGCTACGCGCTCGGCCCGAGCGACCCCTCCCACCGCGACCTCAGGCTCTCCCTCGGCACGTACATCGAGACGTTCCTGATCTGCGCGAACACCGAGGGCACGGCCGTGCGCTTCGTCCCCGACCACGACGCGGACGCGACCCGCGTGGGCCGGATCGTGCCCGCCGAGCGGGCCGTACCGGAGGTCCACCGGGCCGCCGACGTGGAGCGCAGGCGGGTGTGGCGCGGCCCCTGGAAGGCGGACCGGGTCGCCCCGGAGCTGCTGGAGCAGGCCCAGCTGACCGCGCGCGAGGCCGGTTTCCGGATCGCCGTGGTGCCGACGGCGACCGCGCGTCCGCTGCTGATCCGCGCGTACCACTGGTTCTTCGGCCACGAGGGGATCGCGGCGGAGCTGCTCGCCTGGACCCGTCTCTCGCCGAAGCACCCGGCGTACGCCCAGGACGGGCTGAACGACGTGATGCTCGTCCTCAGCAAGGCGGAGCGCTCGGCGATGGGCGTCCTGTTCTCCCGCCCCGTCTACCGCGCGCTGCGCCCGCTGGGCCTGGTCAGGCTGCTGACGGCGCTGTCGTCGAGCGCGACGAGCGGCGACGGGGACGTCCTGGTGATCCTCGGCCGGGACGCGGGCCCCACGGACGAGGTCGAGGCGGGCCGGCTGGTGACACGGCTGTGGCTGGACCTGTTCCGGCAGGGTGTGTACGTCCATCCGCAGAGCCATGTCATCGACTGCCCCGGCACGCACGACGACCTGGCGCGGCTGTGCGCGGCCGAGCCGGGTGAGCGTCCGCTGGTGTTCTTCCGGGTCGGGCATCCGGCGAGCGACCCGGCGCTGCGGCCCCGGCACCCCAGGCGCTGAGCGCGGGAGGGGCGGGCGCGTCCCGCCCCTTTCGCACCCCTTCACCGCCGTGCGGTAATTACCTGCCGTATTGGATTCGCATGCCCGCGATCGCGGATAAATGTGAACGCGCGAAGAACAACCTTCACAGCCCTTCCCTAAGCTTCTTGAAAGTGCAATTATCAGGGTGTTTCCGCGGAAGGGAAATGTCCAATGGAGCCACCCCCCGCCCCTGAAGGACGCTCGGTCATCGAGCGCACCTTCGACGTCCTGGGCGCATTCGACTCGGCGAACGTGAGTCTTTCAGCCAGTGAAATAAGCAGGCGTACCGGAATACCGGTCGCCACCACCTACCGAATAGTCTCCAAGCTGCTCGACTGGGGTGCGCTGGAGCGGATCGGCATGAACAAGTTCACCATCGGCCTCCGGTTATGGGAGGTCGCCTCGCTCGCACCGAGGCATGCGGCTTTACGCGGGGCCGCGATATCGCCTATGCTCGATCTGCACGCGAAAACCCATTCCGTGGTGATGATTTCCGTCCGGGACCGCCGCGAGGGCGTGTGGCTGGAGTCCGTCTCCGGCAGCGGCGGAGTCTGCCACAGAACCTGGTCGACGGGAAACCGCTTCCCGCTGCACGCGACCTCCTGCGGCCTGGTCCTCCTCGACCAGGCCCCGGCCACCGTGCGGGAGGACGTCTACGCCGCCGCGCTCCCCGCGTACACGGACCGCACGGTCACCGACCCTGACGTCCTGCGGAACCTGGTCGACGAGACCCGGCGGCGCGGATACGCCCTCTGCGAAGGGCAGTTGGCCGAGGAGGTCGCCGGGGTCTCGGCGCCCGTCCTCGACGAGAACGGCGTCGGCATCGGAGCCCTCGGGCTCGTCACGGACTCCCCGGCCGCCATCACCCCCCGGCACATCGCCCTGACCCTCGAAACGTCCCGCCGCATCACCCGGGCCCTCACCCTGCGCTCCCGCGAGACCGAGCCGGCCCCCGCCACCGTCTCCCGAGGGGGACGCGGACGGGGGGTCACCCGCCCGGACTGCGCCTGACCGGCAGCCGCCGCACACCTGACCCCGTCCGGCGCCCGCCCGCACGCCGCTCCCCCGCTCACCTCCCCAC
>NZ_LIRL01000601.1 GCF_001419795.1 Streptomyces niveiscabiei | reverse complement strand
GCCCACCGCATCGAGGAGGCGGCGGACAGAGCCCGACGCCGGTTCGGGCCGGACGCGGTGCGACCGGCGAGCGCGGTGGGGGCGACGGGGGTGAGAGCACTCCGCCCCGCGCACCCGGCCCCGAGAACTCTTCCGTGAGTGATGAACTCGCCCAGCCGACCCAGGGGTTGCACCTGTCGGCGCAGTGAGGTCGCAGTCCCAACGACACTCCCGCCCACCGGTTACGACGCCTCCTGCCGGATGCCCGGACCGCGTACCCCGTTGAGTGAACTCCCTGTGTGCCGTACGGAACACGCCCCACCCCCGGTGATCGACTGCGGAGCCGAAACGTTCGTCCGCTATACCGAGGTGGTTGGTTGTGAAGTCTGTTGTCGACAAGTCCCCTGAGGGGCACACGTACGTACGGCCGGACGCCGCCCGGCGTGTGGTGGTGTCCGTGTCGATGCCGGTGCTGATGCGCCGTACCCGCAAGAGGCACCGGATCTGGGTCGCCGTGGCGGCGGTGGTGTTCCAACTCGCCCTGGGGTCCGTCTATTCGTGGAGCGTGTTCGCGCGGGCGCTGAGGGAGCCCGGCTCGACGTTCGCGTTCGACGCGACGCGGGCCACCCTGCCGTTCAGCGTCGCCGTCGGGATGGTGTTCGTCGGGACCTGGTGCGGCGGCCGGCTCCAGGAGCGGCACGGTTCACGGGTCACGGCGATGATCGGCGCGGGCATCTACTCGGCCGGGATCGTCGCCTGCTCGGCCGCCCGGGACGCGGCCGACCTGTGGATCCTGATCGTCTGCTACGGCGTCGTCTCCGGAGTCGGCCTCGGCATCGGGTACATCGTGCCGACCGCCCTGCTCCAGCGCTGGTTCCCCGACAAGCGCGGCCTGATCACCGGCATCAGCGTCGGCGGCTTCGGCCTCGGACCGGTGCTCAGCGCGCCGGTCCTCGCGGCCCTCGTCCACCGCTACGAGACCGTGCCCACCCAGGCGTTCCTGCCGATGGGCCTGCTCTGCGCGGCGATGACCCTGCCGGCGGCCTGGCTGTTCGTGAACCCGCCCGCCTCCGCGTCCGTCGTGGTCGGCCGCGGCGTACGGCCCTCCTTCACCGGGCGCGAGGCGCTGCGCAGCCGCGAGTGGTACCTCCTCGCGACGATCCTGCTGGCCAGCTCCCTCGCGGGCACCAGCCTCGTCAGCGTCCTCGCCCCCGCAGCGCACGCCATCTCCGGCTACGACGCCTCCTCGGCGGCGGCGCTCACCGCGGCGGCCGGGGTCTTCAACGGCGTGGGCCGCCCGCTGGCCGGCGCGATCTCCGAACGGGCGGGCCGCATGCGGACGTTCGCCGCGCTCCTGATCATCCAGGGCCTCGGGCTCCTCGCCCTGCCCTGGGCCCACGACCCCGCGCTCTTCGCCGCCCTCGTCTGCGCGGTCAGCCTCGCGAACGGCGGCGGCTTCGGGACGATGCCCGCGACCGCCGGGGACTTCTTCGGCGTCGCCCACATCGGCGCCGTCTACGGGCCGATGCTCGTCTCCTGGAGCCTCGCCGGAGTCATCGGCCCGCTCACGACCGCGCACCTCGCGGGCGACGGCTACAGCACGGCGTTCGTCACGGTCGGCGCGGTGACGCTCGCGGCGGTGGCCCTGACAGCGATCACCAGACCGCCGGCGCCACGGACCACGTGATCCCGGACGGGGGTGACCCGCGCGGCGGTCACCCCCAACCGGGCTGTCAGCGCCCCCTGTTGTGCATCACATGCTTCGTCCGCGAGAAGTCCTCCAGCGCGTACAGCGACAGGTCCCGCCCGTACCCCGACCCCTTGAACCCGCCCCACGGCACCTCGCTGGCCAGCACCAGATGGGAGTTGACCCACACCGTGCCGAAGTCGAGGCGGGAGGGGACGGTCTGGGCGAGGCGGGCGCTCCCGGTCCACACGGAGGCGGACAGGCCCAGGGGTACGGAGTTGGCGCGGCGCACGGCCTCGTCCTCGTCGGTGAACGTCTCGACGGTGACGACGGGACCGAAGATCTCCTCGCGGGCCACCTCCGCGCCCTCGGGGACGTCGACCAGGACGGTCGGCGCGATGAATTGACATGCTCCTCGCCTTGAAAGGCGAGGATTCTGGCCTTCTCTACCGGTTGCTGTGCCGCTACGCGGCACGGTTTCCGGTGGGGAATCCGTGGCTTCCTGTTTTTCCGCGCTGTGCCAGAACGGGTTCTGGTCCTACCGGCGCTCCGCAGGCTGTTACCGCCAGTCCGGCGGCCTGTTTGACGTTGATCGCGGCGTTGTGGTCCCGGTCCTGGACCGCACCGCAGGTGGTACAGGTCCATTCCCGGACGTCCAGGGGTTTGGGTCCGTCCACAGCGCCGCAGGTCGAGCAGGTCTGGGAGGTCGGCTCGAACCGGCCGATCTTCACCAGGGTGCGCCCGTACCGCTCCGCTTTGTATTCCAGCATGCTGATGAACGACGACCATCCGGCGTCATGCACGGACTTGGCCAGCTTGGTGCGGGCCAGTCCCACCACCGACAGGTCCTCCACGGCGATCCCTTGGT
>NZ_LIRL01000600.1:9492-9982 GCF_001419795.1 Streptomyces niveiscabiei | reverse complement strand
CAGGACCACCACCATGCACCTCCGCCTAACCATCGACGGCCACCCCGCCGCCGCGACCCTCGACGACACCCCTACCGCCCGGGACTTCGCCTCCCTCCTCCCGCTCACGCTGGACCTCAGCGACTTCCACGCGACGGAGAGGATCGCGGATCTGCCGCGCCGCCTGTCCACCTCGACCGCCCCGAGCGGCGCCGAACCGAAGGCGGGCGACCTGGCCTACTACTCGCCCTGGGGAAACCTCGCCGTCTTCTACCGCGACTTCCCCTACTCCGACGGCCTCGTCATCCTCGGCCGCGTGTCCGAGAGCGACACCGGCCGGCTCGCCAGCGCGAGGAAGCTCACGATCAAGACCGCTTCCCCGGAGCCCTTTTCATCGCCGATCCCCTAGACACGCCCGAGCCCAAGTCGCCCAGTCCGGCGGTCACGACGTACATGCCGTCCCGGGCGGCGGGCATCTTGCGCCGGTCTCACAAGGTGGTGCCCGTCTCCT
>NZ_LIRL01000600.1:0-9483 GCF_001419795.1 Streptomyces niveiscabiei | reverse complement strand
ACTGCCAGTGGTACCACTGGCAGTCGTTCCAAAGACGTGCGCTCCTTCGCGGCCCGCCCTGTGTCCTACGGTGATCCTCATCGCACGAAAGACCTGGTGAGAGGGCTGTCGATCGTGTTCGGTCCCAGGGCATCGCACACGCTCCGGGCCGGGGATCTGCCTCGGCCCCCGCAGCGTGGACCAGGTCCGGGGCACCGGCACGTCCGACGCTGTCGGCCAGTGCACCCGTACACCGCCGCGTGGGCCGCTCCCCACGCGCTCGGTCCAGGAGACCCCCCACATGCTTCGCCGTTTCCTTCTGCTTCCCGACTGCCGCTTGCCCGGCAGGACCACCGAACCGCTCATGCGCCCGTCCGCTCCCTGCCGCCGACGCACCGCACGACCTGGGGAAAGCCACGCACCGAGGGGCCGAGGACGCGCCGGCTCGCGCCGAGAGCTCCTCGGCCCGGAGCCCGCACCCGGACGGCCGTACACAGCCTGAGTCCGCTGCCGAATCCCCCCACCGCCCTCCGACGACCAAGAGACCGGGCATGTCCATCGATCCCCTTGCGTCACCAGCGTCTCTCGCCCCGAAGGATCTTCGCCGAGCCGTCCCGGCGCACGTTCACAGTCCCTCCCCGCGCACCCCGGCCCCGTTATCCGTGGCGCTCGTCAGCCACCGCGCCCCCGAGCCGACCGTGCTGGCAGGGCTCGCGAACCGACCGGTCCGTGAGCCGCGCGATCTCCGCGCCCAGGACGACGTCCTGCTGTTCTACGGCACGGGCATGGCGCAGGAGCTGGAACGCTTCTCCGCCGGGGCCGTGACCACGCTTCCCCCTGCCGTCCTCCTCGCCCCGCGACTCGACTGGGACGACGTCCACCTGGCGCTGCGTCATGGGGCCGCGTGCTACCTCCTGGAGAAGCGTCGCCCCGCTCCCCTCGCCGACGTACTGGCCTGCGCCTGTCGAGGCGTCAGCTCGTTCGATCCGAGCATCGTCGCGGAACTCTTCCGACGCGCGACCACATCAGAGGTGCGCGAGGCGCCGGATCGATGCTCGGCGCTTCCCCGTCTCACCTCGCGGGAGCGGCAGATCATGGAACTTCTCGCCTCCGGCAACAGGGTCTGCGACATCGCCGAACAGCTCTTCCTGTCCACCAGGACGGTCAGGAACAATCTCGGGCGCGTCTACGGCAAGCTCGGGGCACGGAATCAGGCCGAGGCGATCCTGTACTGGCTCGGGCGCCTGGAACCCTCTGCGCGCCGTGACGCGACGACCTGCGCGGCAGCTCCGGTCGGGGTCCGGGGAGGGGCCCGCTCGCCGGCTTGACCGGGCGGGCGGTGGGGTTCCGAAAACACGAAGTGGCCCGGAGCGAGATCTCGCCTTTCGAGCGATTCCTTGCTCCGGGCCGGCTTCACCCATTCCTCAACGGTCCGAGATCATGGCGGGGCGGTGCGGAAACTCGGGCGTTCAGCAGTTGCCGAACCTGTGCTGCGTAGAGTCGGCCCAGACCGTCAGGTCCCGGCAGTCGGAACCGAAACGGTCCCGGTCCTCGTCCGCGTGGATGTTGTACCGGACGGGCCCGCCCACCTGCTGGTTGCAGGCCGCGTCGCTGAAGCGGAGGACCCATATGCCGGCAGCACTGCCGGAACCGGCGACGTAGGTCCCCACCCTCGTGCTGCTCCGGCCTCCCTGTTGCAGATTCGTGCGCGCGCAGCCATGGAGCTGACCGTCTCCGTCCTGGATCCGGATGCTCCCGGTCGCTCCGGGGGCGTTGACCCAGAGCGTCCACTGGGACGCGGCCTGCGCCTGACCGATACCGCTGAAGGCGGCGGCGAGAAGCGTGAACCCTGCGACACCGGCACCGACCGCTGTCCGGTGCGACCGGACGCCGGAGAGACGACGAGCGAACGACATTACGTCGGCCTTTCTTTCAGTCTTTTCACGGCGGAGCTTTCTTCCGCCGACGACGAGTTTCCTCCGACGGAATTTCCGATCGTTAGAGTCAAACAACTCCATTTCGGCACGTCCGGCACTGCGCACCGGCCCGTGACCTCCAGGGCTGAAGAGACTGCATTTCCACGTGATACCAAGTATCACGATGAATCACCGGGGCGGTGGAGTACTCTGCTCCACATCGACCAGGTACGTCTGACAACTGGAGAACACAGATGGCCTCACAAGCGGCGACGGGTGACGGAGTCGCATCCGGACTCGACCGGCGCGCAGAACTGCGGGACTTCCTGCGGTCGCGTCGGGCCCGGCTCCGCCCCGAGGACGTAGGCGTGCTCTCACACGGCCGGCGACGCGTACCCGGCCTGCGGCGTGAGGAACTGGCGCAGTTGGCGGGCGTGTCGTACGCCTACTACGCGCGCCTGGAGCAGGGCTACGGCGAGACCATGTCGGACGAGGTGCTGGACGCCGTGGCCCGCGCCCTGCGCCTGAACCCCGAGGAGCGCGAGCATCTGATCCGGATGGCCCAGCCCGGCCGGCACGCCACGACGAACGCCGCGCCGTCCTCCCAGCCGCTGCGCCCCAGCATCCAGAGCCTGCTCGACACGATCGGCGTGCCCGCCTACGTCATCAGCCGACGGCTGGACATCCTGGGGTGGAACCGGCTCGCCCTCGCCGTCTTCGGAGACTGGGACCGCCTGCGCCCCGAGGATCTCAACGTCGCCCGCCTCATGTTCCTCTCCCCCGAGGCGCGTGAAAGGTTCGCCGACCCGCACCTCCTCGACCTGGAGATCGCCGGCGTTCTCCGCATGAACGCCGGAAAAAGCCCCGACGACTCCCAGCTCTCCTCCCTCATCCAGGAGCTGACCCAGAAAAGCCCGGAATTCCGGCAACTATGGGCACGGCACGAGGTGACATGCCGGGGCGGCGGCAACGTGGTCCGCATGCGGCACCCCCTGGTGGGCGAGTACGACCTCATCCACGAACCCCTGGCACTGCCCGGAGGCGCCCCCATGCGCATGGTCACCCACCACGCCGAGCCGGGAACCCCCTCAGCGGATGCCCTGCGGATGCTGGCCAGCTGGGAGACAGAGCCACAGGACGGCCCTCGAAGCCCATCCGGTCATCGAGCCTGACAAGACGATCCCCTCCGAATCGCTGGTGCACTGCGCCATCCACTGTGCCGCACCGGACGCCGGACAGCGAGCGCACAGTTTCGGTACAACCAGGCTGCGTACCACCGCCGTTGGTACATCTGGCAGTAGCACCCGGAAGGACTCGGCGGTCACCCGCCTGACCGCCTCGGGGAAGGCAAGCCCGGCATCGTCACCGACAGGGGCGACGGGGGCGCCCCACCCGGACGGACCGACGGGCAACCTGAACGTGACCCGCCGCGAGACCACCGACCCGCCTCCCTCAGCGGGGCCGCAAAGACAACGGACACCTCGCCGGACGCGCCCCCTCACCAGGGCCTCGGCACGCTCGCAGACAGTTCTTGCTCTCCCCCGGCGGCCCTTCGCGCAGGTCTGCCACTCGGCCAGCGGTCAGGCCCCGTGCCGGATCGAGGTCGTACCGCTGGAGGGGGCGTGGAGCGAGGTGGCGTACAAGACGGTGCCGTCGGGTGCGAAGGCGGGGTACTGGACGGGGTACACCCGGAGTGGTCACCCGGGCGCCGAGGGACGGGCGGGTCGCGTCCCTCAGTTGCGTGGCCTCCGACGGCGAGGGAGTGGCCGTAGGGCTCGGGCGCCGTGGCGGTCGGGAGCGGGCGATGCGCCCGGTCGTCGCACCGGTCCGCCGACGTGGTACGGGTACGCCGTCCCGGGGCGCCGCGAAAACCGTTGGCGCGGCGTTCCAAGGGACGTGAGGATCGGGAACCGGTGTCCGGTGGTCGGTGGAGAGGAACGCTCGTGGTCGGTCAGGTGGCGGTGCGGCAGATGGACGAGGAAGCCCTCGAAGAGCTCCTCGCGGTGGCCGTCGCGGACGCGGTGCCCGACGAGGTCATGCCTCCCGTGGCCGGTCCGCCCGGATGGACGGCGCAGCGCCGGGAAGCCTTCCGGGACTGGCACCGGTCCCGGTTCCCCGGGCTCGACGGCCCGCTCCGTGAGTCCACCTTCACGATCGTCCACGACGGCGAGGTCGTGGGGTCGGCCCGGCTGGCTCTACGCGACAGCCACGACGTCCTCGAAACCGGCATGTGGCTCGGCCGTTCCCAGCGCGGGCACGGCATCGGCACCGCCGCTCTGCGGCTCCTCCTCGACGAAGCGGCGAAGGCCGGCGCGCGGACGGTGGTCGCCGACACGCTGGCGCACAACTCGGCGGCGCTCGGCGCCCTGCGCCGCAACGGCGCGACGCTGACCACGAGCCGGGACAGCGTCGACGTACTCGCCGAACTGACGCCGAGGCACACTCCCCGGGAGCCCTCCGCGCCCTCGGCCGAATAGGCCGAATCCCCTGAATCTCCTGAATCCCCCGAGGAATTCAGCCGCGCATACGGCAGGGGCGTTCTGCCGAAATGAGCCCCGCGATTCCTCGCCGCATCCCCGAAAAATCGCCCGGCGCCCAAAAGAAACATGTGACCGGCGAACGCGACGGGGCCGGCCACATGGCGGCCGGCCCCGTGCTCACTTCCGCACCGCCCCGAAGGTCACGCGGTGTTGAGGGTCAGCCCGTAGAACGACAGCGCGTCGTCGAGGGGCTGGAAGTACGACGACCCGGGCGAGTTGACCGAACCGTTGCACCGCTGGCTCGACGGGCCACCCGAGGTCATCCCCTGGGCCTGGTTGCCGGAGATGTAGGCGCCGCCGCTGTCGCCGCCCTGGGTGCAGACGGACGAGCTGCCGAGGCCGGTGACGACGGTGTCGGGCCCGCCGTTGGGGTCGGAGTAGGTGACGGACACGTTGTACGAGTTCACCCGTCCGCAGGTCCAGCCGGTGGTCCGGCCCGCCTTGCACAGCGTGGCGCCGGAGGCCGCGCGCCGGCTGCCGAGCACCGAGGGCTCGGTGGCCCGGCCGTACGTGTTGACCACGGTGTCTATGGAGTTGCCCGAGTCGAGGCGGGCGATGCCCATGTCGACGCTGCGGCTGCCCTGCGCGAAGCGGGAGTTGGTGCCCTGCGCGAAGCGGCTCCCCTGGTAGCTGAGTACGGGGAGGTCCTCGATGCAGTGCCCGGCGGTGACCAGGTACTGGCGGCCCGAGGAGTCGCGGGCGCCGAAGCCGACGGAGCAGACGAAGCCGTTGAAGGCCATCTCGGAGCCCGGCTTGATGACGGCCTGCGGGGCGAGTTCCTGCTGGTCGGAGAGGACGCGGACGGCGTCGCCGTGGGCGCGTGCCTGGTTCAGGAAGGCGCGGGCGGCAGGGGTGCTGCCGTCGGCGACCTTGACCGTCACGGTGTCGGAGGCGAGGTCGACCTCCCAGGAACTGACGCCGGCGGGCGTCGTGTTGAGCGCCGCCGTGTCCAACTGGGCCTTGATCTTGTTCAGTTCGCTCTCGCCGTGGCGGGTCGTGCGGGCGTGCAGGCCGGCGTCCGTAAGGCGCTGGGCCGCCTGGGTGCTCTCGGCGTTGACGACCAGTTGGCCCTTCGCGTCGAAGAACGCGCCGTCCGTCGCGACGCCCTTG
Source organism: Streptomyces niveiscabiei (assembly GCF_001419795.1). Classification (GTDB taxonomy): domain Bacteria; phylum Actinomycetota; class Actinomycetes; order Streptomycetales; family Streptomycetaceae; genus Streptomyces; species Streptomyces niveiscabiei. The sequence continues at coordinate 3,938 of NZ_LIRL01000600.1, read as the reverse complement.
CGCTCCAGCGCGGTGAGGGTGTGCTGCTGCGACGTCTCGTGGTCGAGGCGCTCGGCTGCGGCTCTCTGGCTCACGCCGAGGGAGGACGCCAGGGCGCTGAGCATGGCCGGGTCGTACTGGCCCGTCGAGGCGACCGCGGCCTGTGCGCCGGAGACCGTGACGGAGGAGAGCAGAACGGCGGCGCCGAGCACCGCGAGGGATTTCCGGGAAATGCGCAAGGGGAGTTCCTTCCGGATTCCGGACGAACGACCGCTAACAGTGGGGGGTGGAAAAGGACATGGGGGTCTCCTTTTCCGGTGGCCGTCATCCGGCGGTCCGCCGTTTCCGGCGACCGCCCCTGAATCTTGAACGACCTTCACTGGACATGACAAGAGAGAAGATCGAACTGTCCGTATTTTCCGGATCACCGAGGCCCTCGCTGTCGACCGGTCGAATAAGAATCCCCCTTTACCGGAAATTTCACCCCCCGTCAGAAACCCGGCCCGGCCCCCTCGCCCCTGCGTCCGGGCTGTAGAGCTTCTTACCGCCGGGCTACGGGGCACCGCGTCGGACCCGGTGAGCCGCTACTGCGCGGCCAGTCGCGTACGTGCCGTTTCCCGGCGGGGTCAAGGCCACCCCGAGCAGCGTCGTCTTCCCGGCACCGTTCAGCCCGTGGATCCGGCCTTGCCGCACCCCCAGATCGACACCGTCGAGCGGGCCTGCGGGAGTCGCCCGACAACATCCCCGGCGTGACCCCTGCCTGCCGAGACCAGGTCTGCCCGACAGGGATCCCAGGATTCCGGACCACCGGCCGGTCCGGCCTCGACGCGGCGGCCACGCCGCAGGCACGGTCGTCGGCATGACGACCCTGAACCCCGTACCCCCGACCGCCTGGCACCGTCTCCTGCACCGCTGGCCGGCCGCGCTCGGCCTGGCCGCCGCGTTTCTCCAGCTCACCACCGGCGTCGAGCGGGAACCGGTGGCGATCGTGCTGTGCGTGGCCGCGCTCTGTTACCTCGGCGCGGCGGCGTTGGACCGGCCGTGGATCGCGTGGGCCGGGATCGCCGGGGGTTCCGCGGTGGTCGTGGCCAGCGAGGTGGCGGGCCTGGTGTGGTGGGGCGGTGTCGGGGTCGCGGCCCTGGTGCTCGTCGCCGTCGGCTTGGTCACCGGCGTGTCCCGCCCGGTCCTGACCGCGCAGACCGTCGCCCTGCTCGGGTACGGCTGCCTGGCGGTGTCCGCGCTCTTCCTCGCGCCGCGCCTCGGTCTGGCGCTGGCCGGGGTGGCTCTGATGGCGCATGCCGCCTGGGATCTGCGCCACTACCTGCGCGACGAGGTGGTGCCCAGGTCGCTGGCCGAGTTCTGCATGCTGCTGGACGTGCCCCTGGGGGCTGGCGCGATCGTGGTGGCGGTGGTCTGACCGGCCGGCTTCCTCGCCTGGGTGGCCCGGTAGTGCGACGGCGTGACCCCGTACCGGGCCACGAAAGCCTGCCGCAGTGTCTCGGCGGACGTGAATCCGCAGCGGACGGCTATCCGTTGCAGGGACAGCCGGCTCGACGTGAGGAGCCGCGCGGCGGCCTCGGTCCGCGCGAGGCGCACATAGCGGGCCGGGGTCTGCCCCGTGTGGGCGAGGAAGAGGCGCGTGAGGTGGCGCTCGCTCACCCCGGCGCGCGTGGCGAGCGTGGTGATCCGCAGGTCGGCGGCGGGCTCGTCGCGGACCATCGCCACGATCTCGCGCACCAGGTCGTCGGCGGGGGCCGGAGCGGCGACGAACATGCTCATCTGCGCCTGGTTCCCCGGCCGTTGGAGGTAGGTGACCAGTCCGCGCGCCACCTGGCGGGCCAACTCGCCGCCGTGGTCCTCCTCGATGAACGCCAGCGCCAGGTCCAGCGCGCTGCTGACGCCGGCCGCCGTCGTCACCTTGCCGTCGCGGATGTAGACGGGTGCCGGATCCACGCGGACGGCGGGGTAGGCGGCGGCGAGCCGGTCGGCGAACAGCCAGTGCGTGGTGGCGCGACGGCCGTCGAGCAGTCCCGTCGCGGCGAGCACCGAGGCGCCGGTGCACACCGACGCGACGCGCCGGGACACGTACGCCAGCCGACGGACATGCGCGACCAGCCCGCTGTTCGCGGCGGCGGCCTCATGTCCCTCACCGCCCGACACGACGACCGTGTCCAGCGGTCCGCGCACCCGTTCCAGCGCGCCGTGCGCCTGGAGCGTCAGCCCCGACTGGCAGTCGATCGGCCCGCCCCCCCGGCGTCACCACGCACACCCGGTACGCGGGCGTCGCCCCGGCCCGGTTCGCATAGTCGAACGCCGTGGTCAGGCAGGCGATGTCGAGCAACTCCGCGCCGGGATAACCGACGACCGCGACGACCTGGTGCCCATCCATCCAACGACCCTACTGCGCCCGGCTGTTCGTCCAGAACGACGGCAACCAGGCGATCCGGGCCACCGGCCCGGCCTCGGCGTTCGGGCAGAGGCCCCACGACGGTGTTGGGATGGCTTCGCTCTTCGGGGGCATCCGGTGGGGCATGGCTACTGCAACGGCACAGGGACAGATCCGCCGCACGGCGCGTGGCAGGGCGATCGCGACGGCGGCCCGTGCGGGATTCGTCGGCCGTGGAGTCATCTATGCGCTGATCGGCGTCCTCTCCCTGCGGATCGCCTTCTCCGGTGAGGAGGAGCAGGCCGACCGGGGCGGCGCGGTCGCCGAGATCGCCCAGAAGCCCTTCGGGACACCGCTGTTGTGGCTGCTGGGGATCGCCCTGGCCGGCATGTCCCTGTGGCGGCTGTCGGAGGCCGTCTTCGGACAGGCCGGCCCCGACGGGGACAAGCCGGGCAAGCGGGCGATGGCCGGGGGCCGTGCCCTCTTCTACGGATTCGTCACGTACTCGGTGCTCCGCTACGCGGCCGGTGACACGGGCAGCGGCAGCGGCGGTTCCGACGAGAGTTCCCGGGACTTCACGGCGAAGGCGCTGAACTGGCCCGGCGGGCAGTGGATCGTCGGCGTCGCCGGTGCCGCGGTGACCGCGGCCGGCCTGTGGATCGCCGTGCGGGCGCTGCTGCGGAGGTTCGAGAAGCACCTCCGGACGGCGGAGATGTCCCGCCGGGTCCGTCGAGCCGTCTCCGTCGTCGGCGTGTTCGGCGGTACGGCCCGCGGCGTCGTCTTCGCCACGGCGGGCGGCTTCGCCATCGCCGCGTCCGTCCAGCACCGGCCCGGCACGACCAAGGGCTTGGACAACACCCTGCGGACGTTCGCCGAGACCCCGGCCGGCCCCTGGCTGCTGGCGCTGATCGCCGTCGGCCTCGTCGCCTTCGGGATCTTCTCCTGGGCGAGCGCGCGCTGGCGGGACGTCTGAACGGCGGGGCGAACGGGGCTGGGCCCGCTCGATCACCCCTCGCGGTGTGCCGTGTAGACGGTCGCGGTCATCGGCGCCGTCACACGTCCCGCGCCGAGGCGCCGCGTCATGCTCCGCACGACGGTGTCCCGGATGGCCCGCGCGTCCTCGCGGGCGTCCACGGTGGCGCTCACCGGCGTGCCGGTGAGGAAGCCGGTGGCGACGGAGGCGGCCGACTCCGCGACACCGTCGAGCGTGACCTCCTCGGCGCCCGCCGGGGACAGACCGGCGGCGGCGAGGTCAGCGGCGACGACCGCCGGATCGGCGTAACCGTGGGGGACGTCACGCAGGAACGCAGGCGCGCCGTCCGGCATCGCCTCTTCCAGGGCGGCCTGGAAGGCGGCCCCGAAGCCGTGCGAGGCCAGCGGACCCCAGCTGTTGAACAGGAACCGTCCGCCCGGCGCGAGGACCCTGCGCACCTCGGCGCAGGCGGCGGGACGGTCGGGGAAGAACATCACCCCGAACTGGCACACGACGAGGTCGAACTCCCCGTCCCCGAAGGGCAGCCGCTGGGCGTCCGCCCGCCTCCAGACGGCCCGCGGCTCCCGTGCCGACCCGGCA
>NZ_LIRL01000060.1 GCF_001419795.1 Streptomyces niveiscabiei | reverse complement strand
CGCGCGCCACCGCGTTCGACGCCGCCGCGCGGGAGCTGGGGCTCGAGGGGGCCCGGCAGGTGGCGACGGACTACTCCGGGGAGGCGGGGGCGCGGGCGACGCGGGCGATGCTGACGGCCGCCGACCGGCCGACGGCGATCGTCTACGACAACGACATCATGGCCGTCGCCGGGTTGTCGGTGGCCCAGGAGATGGGGGTGCGGGTGCCGGACGACGTGTCGCTGCTCGCGTGGGACGACTCGCAGCTGTGCCGGTTGACGCATCCGACGCTGTCGGCGATGAGTCATGACGTGCACGGGTTCGGGGCGGAGGTGGCGCGGACGTTGTTCGGGGTGATTCTGGGGGAAGAGGTGGGGTCGCATCCGGTTGCTACTCCCGTGCTGACACCTCGGGGATCGACCGCGCCGCCTCGCTGATTCGCCGTATCGGGCTGCGGCGCCGTCGTGGCTCCCCGCGCCCCTTGGGGGCGTCACCCCTGCCCGGCGGAAAAAGTTCCCGGTGTGACCTTCGCCGCTCCGACCCCCGGGACTGGGCAGCCACGTTACTGATAAGTAGCATGGGGGCTGAGCGCCCGCTCAGCGATCCGCCGGGGGTGGCGCGTCGCAGCTGTGCCATCCCGCACCTGGAGGAGCCATCGTGCCTCGTACCGTCAGGGACGTCGTCTTCGTCGACGGCGTCCGTACCCCGTTCGGCAAGGCGGGCCCGAAGGGCATCTACCACGAGACCCGGGCCGACGACCTGGTCGTGAAGGCGATCCGGGAGCTGCTGCGCCGCAACCCCGGTCTGGACCCCGCGAAGATCGACGAGGTCGCGATCGCGGCGACCACGCAGATCGGCGACCAGGGCCTGACCATCGGCCGCACGGCCGGCATCCTCGCGGGCCTCCCCCAGTCGGTCCCCGGCTACTCCATCGACCGCATGTGCGCGGGCGCCCTGACGGCCGTCACGACGGTCGCCGGCTCCGTCGCGTTCGGCGCGTACGACATCGCCGTCGCCGGTGGCGTCGAGCACATGGGCCGCCACCCGATGGGCGAGGGCGTCGACCCGAACCCGCGGTTCGTCAGCGAGAAGCTGGTCGACGAGTCCGCGCTGTTCATGGGCATGACCGCCGAGAACCTGCACGACCGCTACCCGCAGATCACCAAGCTGCGCGCGGACGAGTACGCGGTGCGCTCCCAGGAGAAGGCCGCCAAGGCCTACGCGGACGGCAAGATCCAGGCCGACCTGGTCCCGATCTCCGTACGCCGCACGAACCCCGAGGCGGGCGAGACGGGCTGGGGCCTGGTCACCGCCGACGAGCCGATGCGCCCGGGGACGACGCTGGAGAACCTCTCCGGCCTGAAGACCCCCTTCCGCGTCCACGGCCGGGTCACCGCCGGTAACGCGGCCGGCCTGAACGACGGCGCGACGGCCTCCCTGATCGCGTCCGAGGACTTCGCCCGCGAGAACAACCTCCCGGTCAAGATGCGCCTCGTCTCCTACGCGTTCGCGGGTGTGGAGCCGGAGGTCATGGGCTACGGCCCGATCCCGGCCACGGAGAAGGCCCTCGCGCAGGCGGGCCTGTCCATCGAGGACATCGGCCTGTTCGAGATCAACGAGGCGTTCGCCGTCCAGGTCCTCGCCTTCCTGGACCACTACGGCATCGCGGACGACGACGAGCGCGTCAACCAGTACGGCGGCGCGATCGCCTTCGGCCACCCGCTGGCCTCCTCCGGCGTGCGTCTGATGACGCAGCTCGCCCGGCAGTTCGAGGACCAGCCGCACGTCCGCTACGGCCTGACCACGATGTGCGTCGGCTTCGGCATGGGCGCGACGGTCATCTGGGAGAACCCGCACTTCGAGGGGGACAAGTGAGCACCACCACCGAGCTGTTGAAGGGCGCGGCCGAGCTGTTCCCCGACGAGGTCGTCACGTCGGCGCACGTACGCCACCTCGACCTCCCCTTCGGCGCGGGCCGCTTCGCGCTGATCACACTGGACAACGGCCTGGACCACACCAAGCCGACCACCTTCGGCCCGGCCTCGCTGGCGAAGCTGGACGCGGCCCTCGACCAGGTCGAGGCGGAGGCCGCGGCCGGTGAGATCACCGGCGTCGGCATCACCGGCAAGCCGTTCATCTTCGCGGTCGGCGCCGATCTCAAGGGCGTCGAGCTGCTGAAGGAGTGGGACCACGCCCACGCCATCGGCAAGGGCGGCCACGACGTCTTCAAGCGGATCGCCGGTCTTTCCGTGCCGACGTTCGCGTACTACAACGGCGCCGCGATGGGCGGTGGCGTCGAGGTCGGTCTGCACTGCGAGTACCGCACGGTCTCCAAGGCGATCCCCGCGTTCTCGCTGCCCGAGGTCTTCCTCGGCCTCGTGCCCGGCTGGGGCGGCTGCACGCTGCTGCCGAACCTGATCGGCGCCGAGAAGGCCGTCTCGGTGATCATCGAGAACAGCCTCAACCAGAACAAGCAGCTCAAGGGCCAGCAGGTCTTCGACCTCGGGATCGCGGACGCGCTCTTCGAGGGCGCTGACTTCCTGGAGCAGTCGCTGATCTGGACCGCCCGGGTCCTCAACGGTGACGTCAAGGTCGAGCGTCCCGTCGTGGACCGCGGCGAGGCCTGGGACCAGGCCGTCGCCAAGGGCCGGGCCGTCGCCGACTCCAAGGTGCACGGCGCGGCCCCGGCCGCCTACCGGGCGCTGGACATCGTCGCCGCCGCGAAGGACGGCGACCTCCAGGCCGGGTACGACGCCGAGGACAAGGCGCTCGCCGACCTGATCATGGGCGGCGAACTGCGCGCCGGGATCTACGCGTTCAACCTGGTGCAGAAGCGCGGCAAGCGGCCCGCCGGCGCGCCGGACAAGTCGCTGGCGCGTCCGGTCACCAAGGTCGGTGTCGTCGGCGCCGGGCTGATGGCCTCGCAGCTCGCGCTGCTGTTCCTGCGCCGCCTCGAGGTGCCGGTCGTGCTGACCGACATCGACCAGGAGCGCGTCGACAAGGGTGTGGGCTACGTCCACGCCGAGATCGACAAGCTGCTCGGCAAGGGCCGTATCAACCAGGACAAGGCCAACCGCCTGAAGGCCCTGGTCAGCGGGGTCCTCGACAAGGCCGAGGGCTTCTCCGACGCGGACTTCATCATCGAGGCCGTGTTCGAGGAGATCGGCGTCAAGCAGCAGGTGTTCGCCGAGGTCGAGGCGGTCGCCCCGGCGCACGCGATCCTCGCGACGAACACGTCCTCGCTGTCGGTGTCCGAGATGGCGTCGAAGCTGAAGCACCCCGAGCGGGTCGTCGGCTTCCACTTCTTCAACCCCGTCGCCGTGCTGCCGCTCCTGGAGATCGTGCGGGGCGAGCAGACGGACGACGCGGCGCTGGCCACGGCGTTCGGCGTCGCCAAGAAGTTGAAGAAGACGGCCGTCCTGGTCAAGGACGCCCCGGCGTTCGTCGTCAACCGCATCCTGACCCGGTTCATGGGCGAGGTGCAGAACGTCATCGACGAGGGCACGTCCGTCGAGGTCGCGGAGAAGGCCGTCGAGCCGCTCGGGCTGCCGATGTCGCCGCTGGTCCTGCTGGAGCTGGTCGGTCCCGCGATCGGCCTGCACGTCTCCGAGACCCTCAACCGGGCCTTCCCGGACCGCTTCACCGTCTCCCCCAACCTCAAGGCGGTCGTCGAGGCGGGCAAGCGCGGGTTCTACGTCTACTCCGCGGAGAACGGCTTCAAGCCGGAGCTGGACCCCGAGGTCGCCGCCCTCCTCAAGCAGGGCTCCACGGCCCTGTCCGGGGAGCAGGTCCGCGCCCGCGTCCTGGAGGCCGTCGCGCAGGAGATCGGGCTCATGCTGGACGAAGGTGTCGTCGCCGAGGCGCAGGACATCGACCTCTGCCTGATCACCGGCGCCGGCTGGCCCTTCCACCTGGGCGGCATCACGCCGTACCTGGACCGCGAGGGCGTCTCCGAGAAGGTGAACGGCAAGAAGTTCCTGCCCGCCGGGGTGGCGTCGGTTCCGGCGTAACCGCTTGACGCACGCGAGGGCCTCCGGGGTCGTCGCGACACTGCCTGGCTCAGGCGGTGAGTAGGTCACGTAGACGCTCGGCTGGGGTATCCCAGCCGAGCGTCTTGCGTGGGCGGCCGTTGATCGGGGTGGGTCAGCCTCGGGTGTTCCAGACGAGGGGGGCTCTGCGGATCCAGGTGTCGTCCTCGATCGTCCGGACGAGGAAGTCGGCGAGGTCGGCGCGGTTGATCCGGGCGCCGGGCTTCTCGGTGCCGGGCTCGGCGGCCCGTACGGGACCGTTGAGGGGCTTGCCGGTGAGGGTGACGGCGCGGGCCAGGGTCCAGTCGATGCCGGGCGAGGCGCGGAGGAGCTGGTCGACGCCGGTGTGGTCCTCGAAGCCCGCCTTGATGTTCGACCGGTTGATGAACGCTCTGGCCAGCGGGTTGAGCCGGGCCCAGTCGTCGCCGGCGCCCTGCGTGGAGGTCAGCACGATGCGGCGGATGCCCTGTTCGCCCATGACGGTGAGCGTGTTGCGGGTGGCGTCGGTCATGAACATCGGCGGGCTGACCGGCTTGGCCCACGGGTTGTCGGAGGCGCGGGCGTTGTTCAGCGCGCTGATCACCGCGTCGGTGCCTTCGGCGGCCTTGCGGAGGTCGTCGATGTCGGCGGGGGTGCCCTGGATCAGCTCGACACCGGGCGGTGCCTGCACTTTGCCGGGGTTGCGGACGAGGGCGCGGACGCGGTGGCCGCGCCGGGCCGCGTGCTCCAGGACGTGGGCGCCGGTGCGGCCACTGCCGCCGAGGACGAGGAGGTTGCTCATGGTGATCGAACGCCTTTCGGGCAGGTCAGGGGTGGCTCAGGCGGCCGACCGGCCGGTCGGGGCGGAGCCCAGGCGGCGGGCCTCGTCGTGCGCCTTGGTCAGGGATGCCTCGTGGAAGGGGAGGAGCGGGGCCATCATCGGCACGTGCGGGGCCATGGTCAGCTCCGGCAGAACGATGGTGACGTCGAGGCCGAGGTTGGTCGGGTGGCCCAGGACGGTTTCCAGCGTGGGCACCAGGTGGTCCATGCCCTCCTTCGGGGCGCCGGGGCCGTAGCCGCCGCCGCGTGCGGAGATCACCGTGGCGGGGCGGCCGAGGGTGGCAGGGGCTGCGTCGAAGCTCAGGGTGCGCCCGGCGACCATGATCTGGTCCAGCCATGCCTTGAACACGGACGGCATCGTGAGGTTGTACAGCGGCACGGTGAACAGGTAGGCGCCGGCGCCGAGGAACTCCTCGATCAGCTCGTCCTGCACCGCGGCGGCCTTCGCCTGCTCGGGGGTGTGCTCGGCGGGGTCGGTGGTGCGGGCGGTGATGCCCGCCGCGGTCAGGTGCGGGGCGGGGGAGACGGCCAGGTCGCGGTGGACGACCGGGCCCTGCCACGCGTCACGGAAGGACGCGGCGACCTGACGGGAGACGGATGCCTCGCCGAGCGAGGACGCGTCGATGTGCAGCAGGTAGGACATGGCGAAGCCAGCCTTTCGAGATGGTCGAGGGTGGTTCGTGGGGTGAAGCGTGGGGGTCAGCTGCGGGCCGGTACGGCGCAGCCGTCGGGGCCGCAGGCCGGAGCGTCGCCGCCGGTCGCCGGGGTGAGCGGGTGGGATGCGTCCCAGGCCGTGCGCAGCACGTCGAGAAGACTGTCGCTGTCCTGGGCGCCGGGGATGCCGTACGTGCCGTCGACGACGGTGAAGGGCGCGCCGGTGGCGCCCAGGCGCTGGGCGCGGGCGGCATCGTCGCTCACCTGCCGCCGGTAGCGGCGTGCGGTGAGCGCCCGGCGGGTGTCCTCGCGGTCCAGGCCGATCTCCCGGGCCAGGCCGAGCAGGTCGTCCAGGCTGAAGACGGGGCGGGCCTGGCCGAAGTAGGCGCGGAAGACCGCGTCCCAGGCTTCGCGGTTCCTGTCCTCGGCGGAGGCGTGGGCGAGGAACTCGTGCGCCAGGTCGGTGTTGCCGACCAGGTTGTCCAGCACCCGGTAGGGGGTGAGTCCCTCGGCCTCGGCCAGCGCCTCGATCCGGCGCGTGGACGCCTCGGCCCGGGAGCCGTCCATGCCGTGCCGGCGCAGCAGCGCCTCACGGACGGAGAACGTCTCCCCCACGGGGAAGGAGCTGCCCAGCGGGAACGAGTGGTGGACGACCTCCACCTCGTCGCGGTGCTCGAACCGCTCCACGGTGCGGTTCAGACGGTGGCTGCCCAGTCCGCACCAGGGGCAGGTGACCTCGGCCCAGATCTCGATCTTCATGACGCGCGCCTTCCATCCCTGCGCTTGATTCCTACGTTTTGTGCGTAGCGCCATGATGGGCCAGTATGGAAGCCGATACAAAAGGCACATCGGTGTTCGTGCCGGAGAGGAATGTGCGTCATGGAGGTCACCGGCAGTTCGGTCGGCGCGGCGGCGGTGGGGCCCTGTGCCCACATCCCCGCCGAGCACATGCAGTTCATCCGGCAGGTCCTCGACCGCGTCGGCGACAAGTGGAGCCTGCTGCTCATCGCGGTCGTGGAAACCGGCCCACTGCGCTACACCGACCTCCAGCGCCAGATCCCCGGAATCTCCCAGCGGATGCTCACCCTCACACTCCGCCAGCTCCACGAGGACGGCCTGATCACCCGCACCGCATACGCGGAGGTCCCACCCCGCGTCGAGTACGCCCTCACCCCGCTGGGCCGCGGCCTCCACGAGATCGCGACGTCCCTGATCGGCTGGGCCACCGACCACCACGACGAGATCCGCGCACACCGCGCCCGCGCCGCGGCACCAGCGGCCCGGCCCTGACCGCAGGATCAGCGATCACTTGCCGGCCGGCACTCCCCCGCCCCGCTGCTCCAGCTTGCTGTTCCGCTTCCCGTACAGGAAGTACACCGCGAACCCGATCGCCATCCAGATCCCGAACCGCAGCCAGGTCTCGGCGGGCAGGTTCAGCATCAGCCACAGGGAGGCGGCCACCGAGAGGATCGGGATCAGGGGGACCCAGGGGGTGTGGAAGGCGCGGGGCAGGTCGGGGCGGGAGCGGCGCAGGAGGACGACGCCGATGGCGACGACGACGAACGCGAACAGGGTGCCGATGTTGACGAGTTCGGCGAGTTCGCTGAGCGGGGTGAAGCCGGCGACGATCGCGATGACGACGCCGAGGAGGATCGTGGGGCGGTGCGGGGTGCGGTAGCGGGGGTGGACGTGGGAGAAGAACGTCGGCAGGAGGCCGTCGCGGCTCATCGCGAAGAAGACGCGGGTCTGGCCCAGGAGCAGGATCATGCAGACCGTGGTCAGGCCGACCGCCGCGCCGAAGCTGATGAACCCCGCGAACCAGGGGTGTCCGGTGGCCTTGAAGGCGTCCGCGAGCGGCGCGGTGACCGAGAGGTCCGTGTAGCGCTGCATGCCGGTGACGACGATGGAGACGGCCACGTACAGCGTCGTACAGATCAGGAGGGAGCCGAGGATGCCCCGGGGCATGTCGCGCTGGGGGTTCTTGGTCTCCTCGGCGGCCGTCGCGACGACGTCGAAGCCGATGAAGGCGAAGAAGACGACCGAGGCGGCCGTGAAGATGCCCATGACGCCGAAGTTCGAGGGGGCCCAGCCGAACATGAGCTGGACCAGCGGGGACTGGAGGTCGCCGCCCGCCTCGACCGGCTGGGACTTCGGGATGAACGGGTCGTAGTTGTCGCCCTTGATGAAGAAGGCGCCCGCGACGATGACGACGAGGACGACGGTCACCTTGATGGCGACGACGAGCGACGTCACGCGCGCGGAGAGCTTCGTACCGAGGACGAGGATGCCGGTGAGGACGAGGACGAGGGCGGCGGCGAGGATGTCGAAGCCGAAGCCGTCGGCGCCGTCCCGGCCGCTGAGCGCCGCCGGCAGGTGCCAGCCCGCGTTGTCGAGCAGCGAGGCGATGTACCCGGACCAGCCGACGGCCACCACCGCCGTGCCGAGCGCGAACTCCAGGACCAGGTCCCAGCCGATGATCCAGGCGGGCAGCTCGCCCAGCGAGGCGTAGCTGAACGTGTACGCGGAGCCCGCCACCGGGACCGTGGACGCGAACTCGGCGTAGCACAGCGCGGCGAGCGCGCAGACGACGCCGGCGACGACGAAGGCGAGGGCGGTGGCCGGGCCCGCGTTGTTCTTGGCGACCGTGCCGGTCAGGACGAAGATGCCGGTGCCGATGATGACACCGACGCCGAAGACCGTCAGGTCCAGGGCCGACAGGGACTTCTTGAGGGCGTGCTCGGGCTCCTCGGTGTCCTCGATCGACTGCTCGACCTGTTTCGTCCGGAAAATGCTGCTGCTCACGGGTCTGACCTCCCACGCCTGATCATCGAGAGGGGCGTAGGTCGTATTCCCGGCTTTCACTCCGTTAACGCGAATGGGCCGAATCCATCACCCTAAGTAGTGAAGAATCCGGCCCATCCAGGCGTGTCAGTCGCGCGCGGGCTCCACGGAACCCACCTCGGCGGCGGTGCCGTACTTACCGTCGAGCTTCGAGACGAGGCCGGTGACCTGGCGCGCGATGTCCGGCGCGGTCAGCCCGATCTCCGCCATGACCTCCGCGCGGGAGGCGTGGTCGAGGAAGCGCGGCGGGATGCCGAAGTCACGCAGAGGTACGTCGACGCCCGCGTCCCGCAGCGCCTGCGCGACGGCCGAACCGACGCCGCCGACGCGGGAGTTGTCCTCGACGGTGACGACGACCCGGTGCCGCTCGGCGAGCGGTGCCATGGCCTCGTCGACCGGCTTGACCCAGCGCGGGTCGACGACCGTGGTGGTGATCCCCTGCTTGTCCAGCAGCGAGGCGATCTCCAGGCACATCGGCGCCAGCGCGCCCACGGAGACCAGCAGGACGTCCGGGGAGTCCGTCCCCGGCTCCCGCAGCACGTCCATGCCGCCCACCCGCCCCACGGCCGGTACGGCGGGCCCCACGGCGCCCTTGGAGAAGCGGACGACGGTCGGCGCGTCGTCCACCGCGACGGCCTCGCGCAGCTGCGCGCGGACCTGGTCGGCGTCGCGCGGGGCGGCGAGCCTGAGGCCGGGGACGACCTGGAGGATCGACATGTCCCACATGCCGTTGTGGGAGGCGCCGTCGGTGCCGGTGATCCCCGCGCGGTCCAGGACGAACGTCACCCCGCACTTGTGCAGGGCGACGTCCATGAGGACCTGGTCGAAGGCGCGGTTCAGGAACGTGGCGTAGACGGCGAAGACGGGGTGCACGCCCGCGTGCGCGAGGCCGGCGGCGGAGACGGCGCCGTGCTGCTCGGCGATGCCGACGTCGTAGATCCGGTCCGGGAACTCCTCCGCGAACCGCTTCAGGCCGACCGGCTGGAGCATCGCGGCGGTGATCGCGACGATGTCCTCGCGCTCCTTGCCGAGCGCGACCATCTCGTCGCCGAACACGGACGTCCAGTCGGCGCCGGACGCCTTGACGGGCAGGCCGGTGTCGGGGTGGATGGGGCCGATGCCGTGGAAGCGGTCCGCCTCGTCCTGGAGGGCGGGCCGGTAGCCGCGGCCCTTCTCGGTGATGCAGTGGACGATGACGGGCCCGCCGAAGCCCTTGGCGCGCGCGAGGGCCGACTCCAGGGCCTCGATGTCGTGGCCGTCGATCGGGCCGAGGTACTTCAGGCCGAGGTCCTCGAACATGCCCTGGGGGGCGATGAAGTCCTTGAGGCCCTTCTTCGCGCCGTGCAGGGTGTCGAAGAGGGGCTTGCCGACGACCGGGGTGCGCTCCAGGAGGTCCTTGCCGCGCGCGAGGAAGCGCTCGTAGCCGTCCGTGGTGCGCAGGGTCGCGAGGTGGTTGGCGAGGCCGCCGATGGTGGGCGCGTAGGAGCGCTCGTTGTCGTTGACGACGATGACCAGCGGGCGGTCCTTCGCGTCGGCGATGTTGTTGAGCGCCTCCCAGGCCATGCCGCCGGTGAGGGCGCCGTCGCCGATGACGGCCACGACCCGGTCGTCCCGGCCGAGGATCTCGTTGCCCTTGGCGATGCCGTCGGCCCAGCCGAGGACCGTGGAGGCGTGGCTGTTCTCGATGACGTCGTGCTCGGACTCGGACTGCGCGGGGTAGCCGGAGAGGCCGCCCTTCTGTTTGAGCTTCGAGAAGTCCTGGCGGCCGGTGAGGAGCTTGTGCACGTAGGACTGGTGGCCGGTGTCCCAGAGCACCTTGTCCCGGGGGGACTCGAACACGCGGTGCAGGGCGATGGTCAGCTCGACCACGCCGAGGTTCGGGCCGAGGTGGCCGCCGGTCTTGGAGACGGCTTCGACGAGGAAGGTCCGGATCTCCCCGGCAAGCTGGTCCAGCTCCTCCAGGCTGAGCCGGTCCAGATCGCGCGGTCCCGTGATGCGGGTCAGCAGCGGCACCCGTGCCTCCTTGCAGTAGAGCTGTTCGAGCTGTTACCGGGCTTGACGAGTCTAATGTTCCGTCCCGGCGGCCTGACTTCGGGCCGTGCGTCGTACGTCACTCGTTCGGCCGTACCCATCATCCGGTGAACCTATGACATGACTGTGCCCGGCACTCGCATTCGAGTGCCGGGCACTGTCAGGTCGGGCAGGTGGTCAGCCGCGGCCGGACGCCTTCTGGCTCCGGCGGGAGACCGAGTCGATGACCACGGCGCCCAGGAGCACGCCGCCGGTGATCATGTACTGGATCGAGGTGTCCATGTTGAGCAGGTAGAGACCGGTCTGGATGGACTGGATGACCAGCATGCCCAGGAGCGCGGACCACACCGTGCCCCGGCCGCCGAAGAGCGACGTACCGCCGATGACCGCTGCGGCGATCGCCAGCATCAGCGTGTTGCCGCCGCCCGCGTTCAGCGTCGCGGACGCCGTCTGGCCCGCGAAGAACATGCCGCCGACCGCCGCGAAGCCGCCGGAGATCGCGAAGACCGTGATGCGGATCATGGACACGTTGATACCGGCGCGGCGGGCCGCCTCGATACCGCCGCCGACCGCGAAGACCTTGCGGCCGTACGTCGTACGGCGCAGCACGAAGTCCACGATCACCAGGGACGCGAGGAAGATCACCAGCGCGTTGGAGACGCCGTTCGAGCTGTTCAGGACGGCTGCGGCGACGAACGCGGCGACGCCCAGCAAACCGACGCGGATCAGGATCTCGGCGGTCGGCCGGAACGGGACGCCCGCCTCCTTGCGGCGGCGCTGCTCGCCGAAGTTGCCGACCAGGGAGAGGACGACGGCGAGACCGGCGAGCAGGTAGGCGCCGATGATCTGCTGGTCCATGAAGAAGGAGCTCTTGCCCAGGATCTGCACAGGGCCGGAGTCCGAGGGAAGGTTGATCGTGCCGGAGGAGCCCAGCAGCCACAGCATCAGGCCGTTCCAGCCGAGGAAGCCGGCCAGGGTGACGACGAACGCGGGCACGCCGATCTTCGCGAAGAACCAGCCGTGCAGCGCCCCGATCGCGGCGCCCGTGAGGACCGTCAGGAACAGCGAGAACCACGGGTTCATGGAGTGGTCGACCACGAACACCGCGAACACTGTCGAGGCGAGGCCGCTGACCGAGCCGACGGACAGGTCGATCTCGCCGAGCAGCAGCACGAACACCAGGCCGATGGAGAGCATGCCGGTGGCCGAGAGGAAGTAGCTGATGTCGGAGAGGTTGTCGGCGCTCAGGAAGCGGTCGTTCTTCACCTGGAAGATCGTCCAGATGACGATCAGGCCGAGGACGACCGGGATCGAGCCCAGCTCACCGCCCTTGACCTTGCGCAGGAACTCCGTCCAGTAGCCCTTGAAGCCCTCCTCGCGCACGAGGAGGCGGGGGTCGACGACGGTGACCGGCGCGGCCGTCGGGTCGTCGGCGGGGGCGACGGTGTCCTGGGCCTCGGCGGCCTTGGTCACCTCGGCCTTCGCGGTCTTCTCGGCCTCGGCCTGCTCGGCCTTGGCGCCCTGTTCGGTCTTTTCGACCTTGGTGTCCTTGGGTGTCTCGCTCACTTCGCAGCCTCCGTGGTGCGACGTCCCGCACGACGGGTCACGGCGTTGTCCGTGGCTCCGGTGATCGCGGCGATGATCTCTTCGTGGCTGGTGTCCTTCACCGGGAAGGAGCCGTTGTTCTTGCCCAGGCGCAGCACGTGGACGGTGTCGGCGACCGCCTTGACGTCCGCCATGTTGTGGCTGATCAGGATGACGCCGAGGCCGCGCTCGCGCAGCCGCTCGACGAGGTCGAGGACCTGCGCGGTCTGCTCGACGCCGAGGGCGGCGGTCGGCTCGTCCAGGATGACGACCTTGGGGTCGCCGATGAGGGCGCGGGCGATCGCGACGACCTGGCGCTGACCGCCGGAGAGGCTCGCGATCGGGATGCGGACGCTCGGGATGCGGATGGAGAGCGTCGAGAGCAGCTCGCGCGCGTTCTTCTCCATCGTGACCTCGTCGATGATGCCGCGGCGCAGCAGCTCCCGGCCGAGGTACAGGTTGCCGACGACGTCGAGGTTGTCGCACAGCGCGAGGTCCTGGTAGACGGTCGCGACACCGAGGCCCTGGGCGTCGTGCGGCTTGTTGATGCTGACCGCTTCGCCCTCCCACTCGATGACGCCCTCGTCGATCGGGTGGACCCCGGCGATCGTCTTGACCAGCGTGGACTTTCCTGCGCCGTTGTCGCCGACCAGGGCGACCACTTCTCCGGCGTGGACCTCCAGATCGACGTCGGTGAGGGCCTGGACCGCACCGAATCGCTTGGAGACTCCGCGCAACGCCAGCACGGGCGTAGCGGACACGTGAACCATCTCCTTCGCCGCCTGACCGGCGGGATGCCGCGCCGGCACTGACGGACGCGGAGGTGTGTGCGCGGATGGGCGCACAGGGTTTACAAGATGAACATGCGCGCGGCCACCGCACTTGGCAACGGCGGCGCGCACCCCTGATCCGTCCGGCGTCCGTCCCGGTAGCGGGACGTAGAGGTGGGACGGACACCGGACGAGCTTGGGGGGGCAGGGGCCGGGTGAGGAGCCTCAGGGGGACGAGGGTGCCCAGTGCTGCGGCACCCTCTCGCCCTTGTCCTCGCCCGTGGCGCCTACTGGAGCCCGGCGGCCTTGCAGGGGGCCGCGAACTCGCCGGTGCAGATCTGCGCGGCGGTGTAGAGGCCGTCCTTGATGACCGTGTCCTTGATGTTGGCCTTGGTCACGGAGACCGGGGTCAGCAGCTGGGACGGGACCTTGTTGCCGGACCCGCTGGTCAGGGTGGTGGTGGCGAGGGAGGCGATGTCCTTGCCGTTCAGCAGGTCGACCGCCATGGTCGCGGCGGCCTCGGCCTCGGGCTTGAACGCCTTGTAGACCGTGGAGGACTGCGTCCCGGCGACGATGCGCTGGATGCCCGCGAGCTCGGCGTCCTGGCCGGTCAGCGGGATGCCGCTGATGCCCGCGCCCTTGAGGGTGTTGGCGATGCCGCCGGCCATGCCGTCGTTGGCGGCGTAGACGCCGGCGATGTTCTTCGCGCCGAGCTGCGTGATCGCGGCGGACACCTTCTCCGCGGCGACGGTGTCCTTCCACAGGCCGGACTGCTCGTAGGCGATGGTGACCTTGCCGTCGAGGGCCTGGTGGGCGCCCTTCTTGAACTCGGCGGCGTTCGGGTCGGCGTCGTCGCCGTTGATCATGACGATCTTGGACGCCTTGGTGGCCTTCGCGCCGAGCGCGGAGAGCAGGGCCTGGCCCTGGAGCTCGCCGACCTTGACGTTGTCGAAGGAGACGTAGCCGGAGACCGGGCCCTGGGCGAGGCGGTCGTACGCGACGACCTTGACGCCCTTGTCGACCGCGGCCTGGATCGAGGACTTGATCGCGGCGGAGTCCTGGGCGGAGACCACGATCACCTTGACGCCCTTGGTGATCATGGTGCTGACCTGCTGCGCCTGCGTGGCCGCACTGGCCGCCGCGTTCGCGTACTCGACCTTGCAGTCGGCGCAGAGCGCCTTGACCTTGTCCTCGAAGTACGGCTTGTCGAACTTCTCGTACCGCGCGGTCACGGTGTCGGGAAGAAGCAGACCGATGGACTTGCCGCCTCCACCGGAGTTGGTGCCGGCGGAGGACGCGTCGCTGCCGCCGTCCTTGTCGTCGCCGGCCTTGCCGCACGCGGCCAGGGCGATCGCCATGGAGACGGCGGTGGCGCCGATGGCGGCTCTACGCATCGTTGCGTTCATTGGGGTTGCCTCCCTGACAGGGCCGCAACGCTGCGGCCGAGGTGGCTGGAAGTCAACTCGGCCGTACGTTCGGCGTCAAGAAGTAAATACTTAACGAGATGGCAACGGCGCAATGCGTTCTCTAAGTGAACGCGGGTGCGGCGGCGGTCAGCGTGCCGTCCAAAAGCGTCGAATCGCCCATCTCGCTCAGGGCCAGGGCGAGCGCCCCGAGCACCTCGGCGCGGCCCCCCAAGGCCCCCGGCAGCACGGTGAGTTGGCGTGCCGCGCTGGGGATCGCGTACCGCCCGACGGACTCCCGGATCGGCCCCAGTACCAGTTCCCCGGCCTCCGCGAGATCCCCGCCGAGCACCACTCTGCTGGGGTTCAGGAGGTTGCACAGGTTGGCGACACCGCTGCCGATGTGCCGCCCCACGTCGGCGATCACGCGGCGGCAGCCGGGGTCTCCGTCGCGTGCGAGCCGTACGACGCCCTCGACCGTGAGATCCGGGCCGTGACTGGGCTGAAGGAGTGGCAGGACGTACCGCGCGGCGGTGAACGTCTCCAGGCAGCCGCGGTTCCCGCACCGGCAGACGGGGCCCGACTCGTCGAGCGTGATGTGCCCGATCTCGCCCGCCGTGCCGCCCGGACCCCGGTAGATCCGCCCGTTGATGACCAGGCCCGCGCCGACCCCGCTGGCGACCTTGATGTAAGCAAGATCACGGACTCCCCGGCCGCTCCCCCAGACCATCTCGCCGAGCGCGCCGAGGTTGGCGTCGTTGTCGACGTGGACCGGGACGCCGAGCCTGTCGCGCAGCTCCTCGGCGGGGCGGGTGCCGATCCAGCCCGGGAGGATCGCGGAGGAGCCGAGCGTCCCGGACTCCAGGTCGATCGGGCCCGGTACGCCGAGGCCGACCCCGGCGATCTTGGAGCGGTCCACGCCGGTCGCCTCGATCAGGCGGCTGACCAGCTGTTCCGCCCGGTCGAAGCCCTGCGCGGAGGAGGCGTCGACGTCGAGGGGCTCGGCCTCCTCGGCGAGGACCTGGTGGGCGAGGTTGCCGACGGCGACGCGCAGGTGCGTGTGGCCGAAGTCGACGCCTATGACGATCCCGGCGTCCCCGCTGAGGCTGACGCTGCGCGCCCTGCGGCCACCGGCCGAGGTGGGCGTGACCTCGACGGTCCCGCCTTCCTTCAGCTCCCGGACGATGTTGGAGACGGTCGCGGCGGACAGTCCGGTCGTACGGGCGATCTCCGCCTGGGTGAGCGATCCGGCCATCCGCACGGCTCGTACGACCCGCTCCAGGTTGGCTCTGTGCAGTGACGACTGCGACCCCGGAGTCTCCACGACGACCTCCCGCGCGCGAGGCCGCATCGACGAGGCCCCGACTATGTCCAACTAGTGAACTCTAAGCTGAGCCGTTCCGGTCGCCTCCCGTCAAGAGGTTGAACAGTTTCCGGGGAGATGGACGGTACGGCACGGGGCCGCCCGGTGTGCAAGCGTTTTCTGCCGCTTTCATCAGGTGTACGCCGGTGCGGGCGCGGGACGCCCGAGCGCCCCGCGCGGCTCATTTCAGGGCCCCCGCCGTGAGGCCGGCGACCACCTGGCGCTGGAAGACGATGTACGCCGCGAGGACCGGCAGCATCGCCATGACCAGGCCCGCGAACAGGCCCGACCAGTCGCCCTTGTAGCCCTGGCTGACGGCGAGCTGGACCAGGCCCTGGGTGAGGACGCGTTTGTCGGGGTCCGTGTTCAGGACCGTGGGCAGCAGGTACTGGTTCCACTGTCCGAGGAAGTTGAAGATGCCGACGCTGACCAGGGCGGGACGGGCCATCGGCAGCATGATCTGGAAGAACGTCCGGCTGTGCGAGGCACCGTCGACGAACGCGGCCTCCGCGACCGAGGTCGGCAGGGTGCGGAAGAACGCCGTCAGGAAGAACACGGTGAACGGCAGCGAGTAGGCGATGTAGACGAGGATCAGGCCGTGGATGGTGTTCAGGAGGCCCAGGTTGTTCACGACGTAGAACAGCGGGACCAGGGCGAGGATCACCGGGAAGCTCATGCCGCCGATGAACAGGTAGTAGATGAAACGGTTTCCCGGGAACTCGAAGCGGGCCAGCACATAGGCCGCCATGGAGCCGAGGACCAGCGTCCCGACGAGCGAACCCCCCACCACCAGCACGGTGTTGAGGAAGTACTCGCTCATGTGGGCCGAGGTCCAGGCCCGCCCCCAGTTGTCGAGGTGCAGCCCGTCGGGCAGCGCCCAGGGCGAGTTGAAGATCGCCGAGTCGGTCTTGAAGGATGTCATCACCGCCCAGACCAGCGGCAGGACGACCATGATCGCCCAGATGACCAGCACGCCGTGGGAGAAGACGTTCAGCACGCCCCGGTCGCGTTTCTCGGTCACCTGGTGGGAGACCGGTCCGGTCGGTCTCACCTCGGGAGGAGCCTCGGTCGTCTTCATTCAGTACTCCAGCCGCTCCCGCCGCCCCAGCCGCATCACGACCGCGGCGAACGCGAGCGTGACGACGAGGAGGGCGACCCCGATGGTGGTGGCGTAGGCGGCCTGGCCGTCCCGGAACGCCGTCTGGTACACGTACAGCGTCATGACCGTCGTCGAGTAGTCGGGCCCGCCGGGGCCGACCGTCATGATCTGGACGACCGCGAAGGACTCGGCGCCGAGGGCGAGGATGCCCATGTAGACCCAGCCCGACTGCACGGTGTCCCACAGCAGCGGCAGGGTGATGCGGAAGAACGTCGCGGCCCGCCCGGCACCGTCGAGGAGCGCCGCCTCGTACAGGTCGGCCGGGATCGACGCCATGCCCGCGGAGAACAGCACGACGAAGAACCCGACCGTCGACCAGACGAGCACCGCCATCACGCACCACAGCGCGAGATCCGGGTCGCCCAGCCACAGGGGCTGCACATCGTCGAGGCCCACGCCCCGCAGGATCGAGTTGATCGCGCCGCTGTCCGGGTTGTAGGCGAAGGCGAACAGCAGCGCGACGATGGCGATCGACAGGACCTGCGGAAAGAAATAGACGATCTTGTAGAACGACGATCCACGGACCCCGCTGATCGCGGGTCCGCCCTTTCTCCGCCGGCCGCCCACATTGATCATGTAGGAGAGGAAGAGGGCGAGTCCGATGGTCACCAGCGGCAGCACGAGTGCGAAGAGCAGGCTGTGCTGGAGCGATTTCCAGAAGACGTCGTCGTGGAACATCCGCCGGTAATTGGCGAATCCGACCATCTTGAATTCGGGGCTCAGGCCGGTCCAGTCGGTGAACGAGTAGTAGATCGACTGGACGAACGGCCACAGGACGAACAGGGCGTACAGCCCCAGTGGCAGGGCGAGAAACCCCGCGATGAACCGGTACTGGCCGTGCCGCATCGCTCCACCGCTGCCTTTACTGGTGCTTGTAGTGCTTGATGGACGTGTCCTTCGCGGCGGCGTCGGCGTATCCCTGGATCTTCTTGATCGCCTCGGCCGGGGTGAGCCGTCCGGCCATCATCTCGCCGAGCCCGGAGACCCCGATCTGCTCCTTCTGGAGCTTCACGTACCAGTCCTGGAGCCGCGGGTTGAGGACGTTGTCGCCCGCCTTCTGGAGCGCGGCGACGCCCGACTTGAGGCCCGGCGTGAGGGTGATCCCGTCGGTGCCGCCGTTGTACGCGCTCAGCGACTTGACCTTCGAGGTGAAGTTCCGCGAGGCCGCCTCGCTCAGCATGATCCGCAGCTGCTCCATGCCGCCGAGCGCGTTGGCCGCCTTCGCCGGGACGATGAACGGCTCGCCGCCCGAGGCCCAGATCGTGCCGAACGGCATCTTGTCGGAGGCGTCGATGCCGGTCGGCGCGGAGACCGCGAGATCGAAGTCGGCGGGGATGACGTTCGCCGACTCGTTCTCGACCCAGGAGCCGTTGGGAATGAACAGCGCCTTGCCCTGCGCCCACGCGGTCTGCGACTGGATGTGGTCCAGACCGGGGGTGCCCTTGAGGACGTACCCCTTCCGGTACAGCTCGTAGTACGCCTCGAAGCAGGTCTTGACCGCCGGGTTCTTCCAGGCGTTCGGCTCCAGGTTGTCGATCGCGTCGAGGACCTCACGGCCGCCGACCTTGCCGATCATCGGGTACAGCGAGAACGGCAGGTAGTACGGGTACTTGCCCGCGTACGTCCAGCCGGCCATGCCCTTCTTCTTGGCCTTCTCGCAGACCGCGAGCATCTGGTCCCAGGTCTCCGGGTACGCCGAGTCCAGCGCGTCCAGCGCCTTCTGGGAGTACCAGACGCCGTACACCGTGTAGGCGTAGTACAGGATCCACACCGGGGCCCCGTCGAGCTGTCCCATCTCGACGATGCCGGGGCGCAGGGTGTCGCGGACCTTCTTGTTCGGGTCGTCGTAGGACGGGGCGTCGAGCAGGGGGGTGAGGTCGGTGAGCTGCTTCTTGCTGGACAGGATGCCCATGTCCATCTGCTCGGCGCCCGAGTTGTCGATCAGGTCGGGCGGGGTGCCCTGGTTGAAGCGGGGCTGGAGGACGGACTGGATCTTCTGGGTGGCCGAGAACTTCACCTCGGCCTTGGGGAACGCCTTCTCGTACGACGTGACCGCGTCCTTGGCGTACTGGGTGCCGAAGCCGCCGTCGAACAGGACGAACTCCAGGTTCGCGGACTCGTCGACGCCGAGCGGGTTCTTCGCGGTCTTCGTGCCGGTCTTCGCCTTCTCCTCGCTGTCGCCGCCGCTGCTGGCGCAGGAGGTGAGGAACGACAGCGCGGGCGCGGAGACCAGTCCGAGCGCCGCGGTGGTTCTGATCATCGTCCGGCGGCCGACGCCTGCCGGTCCCCGGCTTTCTGCGGGTGTGGATCCCATGCTCAAGTCCTCGCCTTCTCCAGGACTCAGGGCGGCACCGGATCAGTTCCGGGGCCGCGTCGGGTCAAGCAGGGTCGTGCAGGAAACGCCGACAGGTATAGTCCATTTCCCGGTGAGGGAGCAAGATCGAATGCAAGGTTGGCCAAGCCTGTTTTCCAAGTTGAGACCTCGTGGAAATCCGGACGGCCGCCACGGCACCCCGCTGCCGAATTCGCGCCACCGCAAACGCTTTCCCCAGTGAACGTCCTTGACATCACAGGCCACTTGACCACCTACTGATTCCTGTACCGCCCAGCGGAAAACGTTGTCCGGTCCAGGGTGTCCGAGCGGTGGGGAGGCCCCGGTGGGGCAAGCGGTTTCACCCGTTCGTGGTGGTCCGTGCGAGCCGCCGAGTTGGGGGATTCATGCCGTCGTCCGAGAGTCTCGACCGCCTCGATGCCGCGTGGCTGCCGCCGGAGGTGTTCCGGGCGGTGGGGGTCCGGCGGGTGTGCGCGGTCTCTCATACACATCT
>NZ_LIRL01000006.1 GCF_001419795.1 Streptomyces niveiscabiei | reverse complement strand
GTCCGTGGGGGTTCGCGGGGCAGGTCAGAGGGGGTTCGCGTACGGCGGCGAACGGTGGCGTTCGTCGGTGCACTGGACAAAGACCAGGACAACGAGCGGCCCCAGAGCCGAGGTCTCAACTCAGACGCGAGGGATGACGCCAACGAACTCTTCGCCCTTGTGGTTGCCCACAATGAGGGCGAAGCCGTGGCCGGCCGCGCAAGTGAGGTCGACCCGCACGTATCCGCCTCGGGTGCCGAGGGGACTGTCGTAGTCGTCCCTGTCGGGCTGCACGGTTACCGCCCCGTGGTCACCTCCGGCGGCTGCTCGTTCGACCTCAGAGATTCCACAGGCTGGACACATGAGCTTCCACTGAAGGTTCCACGACTCGGAGGCACTGTCCGTGGGTACGAGGGTGCCGGCGTGGGACATTGGCATGGCGGCTCCATGAGAGATAGGGCTTTAGGGGCGTCTGGAGGGGTCACAGGACCCTTCCCTGTGCAATTACGATCTGTTCTGCTGTAAACCGCATCAGGGGAATTTCGCGAGCCAACTCCTCATCGTGCGCGAAGGGTGCATATTTTGGCAGTTCTCCTTCTTTGGCGTGAACCAAGGCATTCCTAACTTTGTAAATTCTTTTTGAGATTGCGCCGCGCACTGCCTCCTCATCGTTCGCGCGAATGCTTACTTTGCTTGCGTTGGCGAAAGGGACGTCGCTATTTGCATAGTAGTCGACCAGGCTGGTGTCGTAGGCGTCTAGGTCGGCTACGAGGCGAGGAATGCTGACGAATCTATCGAGCACCAATTGTAGTGAACGCTGCTCGTTCACCCCGCCCTCATCTTTGATCTGACCTTTAATTTTGGTGACGGTCCGAACGATGGACTGGATATCCTTATCTCGGCGCGCGGAGAAAGATGGATCGGTGATACCTGACCGCACCTGGTTTATCAAATCCTCATTGAACACCTTCCCGAAAAAATGCTCAGCGATATGATAGTAGGCCAGGTATTCCAGTAGGGGAATTTCTGCGGCGACGCCCATGAGGTAGTGATGTACTAGGTCCGCGTCATAGGTTTGCCGAGGTGCGTCAAGGGCGCCAGTTTGGGTCCTACGGACCCGCTGGATAGCCTGCGGTCGAAACATCGATTCTAGGCCGATTCGGGCCGCTGCATCGGTGTTGTAAGCGGCATGGAATAGGAAAGAGTTGGCAAGCGTCTCAAAATCTGAGCGAGCTTTGGCGGCGGTAATGCGCAATGTGGTAGCGCGAAAACCCACTGCAAGTAGGTCAAAAAGTGACTCAGCTTCGAGCGGGCGGCCGCTCCGCGCTAGCGCAAAATCCTGTCGGTCGCTGCCTCTGAGTCGGTTCAGTATCATCCTGTTTCTCGCCGATGTCAGAAAGGTAGGATTTTGCGCAACTGTGCAAAGCAGATAGGCGGCGAACTCTCGGGACGGTCTACCGACTTTGAAAGTCACAGGATTGTCGCCTTGACCCGTGAATGTCTTGTCTTCGAAAAATCTATCGAAGGCGCCGATTGAGTCGAGCGAAACCAAGGAAAACTCTGCTTCTTTTTCCCACTGGAAAGAGCTCTCGGTCTTGGATTTTGCCTGGTTGAGGTGATTTACGATTGCGGAGATTTCAGTACTGCTTGCGCCGCTGATTGTCTTTCCTTCGGGCAGCTGAATGGGGTCACGTAGGGTGAAGTCTCCGATTTCCTCCCCGTTGCTGCGAAATACCAATCGCAGTGCCTTCATGATGGACATTTCATCTACGATGGGCTGCCCGCTCATATCTATCCCTCTATGTCCATGAAAGCGTCCTTTCTGGGGACGCTCTTCCTATAGAGGTATTATGGCTAGCGGAATGTCGGTATGCAGAGGTTTGAGGAAAGTCGAACGTCAGTACGAACATTGATGGTCGGATTCCCTGGTGCACCTACTGAGCGGCAGCACGCCCATGGGAAGCTGGAGTGAGGCGTCACCGAACGCCGACGAGGCCGATGAAGGGGAGGTCACGTGCCGCAGGGCAGTCCGCGAGGTACGTACCTGGTCATTGCGGAGTCGCTGAGAAGCGAGATCCAGGCGGGGCAGGGCATTGACGCGTTGCCGTCAGAGGCCGACCTGATGGACTCACACGATGTCTCCCGGAACACGATCCGCCGCGCGCTCAAAGTTCTCGAAGCTGACGGGGTTGTCGAATCCGCGCCCGGGATCGGGTGGCGTGTGGTCCGGGAAGGTGACCGGCGGTCGCTCGCGGAGCGCATGACGGACGTGATCAAAGAGGACTCACTCTCAGTAGGAGACACGTACCCGTCCGAAGCGAAGCTGTGCCAGCGGTTCGGAGCATCACGTACGGCGGTACGCCGGGTACTCGCGCAGATGGAAGGCAACGGGCTGCTCGCCACGGTTCACGGCAAGGGGCGGACAGTGCGTGCCCTCCCTACGTCAGCCGCGCGGCCGTAACCTTGGCCGACATGGGACTGACTGAGTGGGCCTATGGGCTCTCTGAATCGCTGCTTTCCGATCCGCTTCCGCGTAGGTGGGAGCACTCCCTGGGGGTGGCTAGGCGCGCTCGGTCCCTGGGACCGATCCTCGGAGATGACGCGGAGCTGTTGGAGGCCGCTGCGGTCCTGCATGACATCGGCTACTCGCCGTCCCTCGCGGTTACGGGCTTCCACCCGCTCGATGGCGCGCGGTTCCTCCGGGACCAGGAGAACGCGGACGACCGGGTCGTCCGCCTTGTGGCGCACCACTCGTGCGCCTTGCTGGAAGCTGAGGAACGCGGACTCCGGCACGACCTGGAGAGCGAGTTCGAGCTTGAGCGGCCCGACCTGGTCGATGCCTTGC
This sequence comes from Streptomyces niveiscabiei, assembly GCF_001419795.1. Taxonomy (GTDB): domain Bacteria; phylum Actinomycetota; class Actinomycetes; order Streptomycetales; family Streptomycetaceae; genus Streptomyces; species Streptomyces niveiscabiei. The sequence continues at coordinate 8,223 of NZ_LIRL01000006.1, read as the reverse complement.
TCTACTGCGACATGACGACGACGCCAGACGGTACGCAGACGACGCCGACCGCGCGCCTCGACGAGATCGTGCAGCGGTACGGCCCGGACACGATCGTCGGCCGTTTCATCCAGCGCGCGGCCCCCGAGATCCACGCCGCATCCAAGCGGGTCGGGGACCGGATGGCCAAGGTCACTGTGGGCGGTTAGCCGATGTAGGGCTCTTGTCGCACGTCGTCCAAGCCGTGCCTGATTCGCAGCATCATCGAAGGGTGAATGTCGAGTCCGTCAAGGTCCGCCGGTTCGATCCAGCGGACCTCTTTCGACTCGCTACTCGTACGTAGGGAGCCGCCGACGGGGTGGGCCCGGAAGCAGATGGAGAACTGTTGCCGGACCTCCCCGTCGTCGTACGCCAACACGTGCTGAGGGTCGGTGTAGAGGCCCACGATGTTGTCGACTTCCACGTCAATGCCGGTCTCTTCCAGCACCTCACGGACGACCGTGTCACCGATGCGTTCACCGATGTCGTGGCCACCGCCCGGCAGTGCCCACAAGTCGTTGTCGGTTTTGTGGATGAGCAACAGGCGCCCCGAGTCGTCCCGCACCACCGCAGTCACCGAGGGGACGACGGAGTTGGCCTTGGGCGCGCTCGGGTCGCGGAAGTAGTCGATCCGGCTCATGAGTTCGTGCCTTCCCAATCGGTGGGTGAGGAGATCGGCCGCGCCGACTCCCACACCTTCTCAACGCTCTCAGCGTAGGCGTCGAAGAGTTCCCCGCCGGGGACGCGTCGCAGGTGAAGCACGGGGGCCATGTAGGCGCCGACCCCGTAGAGGTGGCCGTTCGCGAGCATCTCGTCATCGGCTTGATAGATCGAGTTGTAGAGCGTCGTACCGTGCAGGCGGAACTCAACTCCCGGCAGGCCGAACAACGGGCCGTAGTTGACGAGAGCGTTGCGAATCTTGCCCGCCATCGCCGCGCCGATCCCTTCGTCGTCCCCGCGTACGGCCACGGCCGGCGCCGTGGGCTCACCCAGCATGAAGCGGATGGGTACCCCGTCGGCTGACTTCTCCTTCACGATGCGGTGGAACGTCGCGTCCTCGGTGAGCCAGAACCCGGAGTACACCAACAGGTCGAACTTCCGGGTCGCTTGGGCGTAGAGGTCGGTCCAGAGGGTTTGCGGTACGACGGACCGGTGTGGGTACAGCCTGGCCAACTCCGCGTTGCCGGACGCCGTCACCTCGGCTGACGTCCGTTCGTCCGGCCAGAGGTACGAGACTTCGCACTTGAGAAGCGAAGCCGTGGCGTACTGGAAGCGGCGATACGGCTTGCGGGCAGGGTCGTTGATCCAGCGTTCGACAGTCTTGGGCGCGACTCCGAGCCGTTCGGCCACCTCATCGAGGGTCAGGCCCAAGTCGACTATCGCGCCGCGCAGTCGTTCGTTCGCCACGTCCAACCTCCGCTTGCCAGGGACGACTTGGTACGACTTCACGCTAGCCAAGAAGGACCCGAGTCGTACAGACGCGAAGTCGAACGTCGCCCCCATCGGCGCCAATCTGTAGGCACATCGAGCGCGAGGGGCTCGCGAACTCCAACTCAGCCGAAGGGCTTGACGCGGCGAACTTCTCTCTGCAAGATGAGGAACACGTAATACATGTTCCTCTCGGTCGGTCGCTTCGGCGAACCGACTGAGTGCACGAAACGCAGAGGGCGGGGACGCTGCAATCCCGCTAAAGGCCAGGTGGAACAGGGCTTCGGCCCGTACTGGCGAGGTGGCCCGGTGACCGCGAGCAACGGCCGGCGTGTGGGGACGTGGTCCCCCTTGCAGTGCTTTTCCGTGCCCCGGGGCGTCGCCCCCTGATTTGGGAGATCTGATGAGACGAACGAGGTGGGCGCCGCCGTGCAGGACCGGCCAGCGGCGCCCGTAGCCACCTGGCTGGTGCGCTGAACGCGCGCTCACAGCCGATCCGGTCCGCGTACCAGTGATCACGGTCCCCGGCATGCCGCCGCACCCCGGTGCTGCGGGTGTCGGGCGGCCGTGACCACTCGTGCCTGCGAGTGATCCCCCTCAAACGGCGAGCGTCCCCGGAGCGGCTACTCCGGGGACGCGGTTCGGGCCGTTGCCCGTAGAAGGAGATTCCGACCCATGAAACACATCGTTGCTGGTCATGTGGCCGTTACGGCGGTCGAGTTCGCGGAGCTGGCGTTGGGTACGCCGCCGGAGTTGTGGCTGGGGGTGGAGGGTGAGAGCGAGGTGGAGCGGGCGGCGCGGCTGGATGCGGCGCACGACATTCTGTCCGACCCCGACTTCGCCACCCTGCCCGACGACCTGGTACGGCTCGCCGCGCGGGTGATCGAGGAGCACCCGGAGCTGTTCGACGTGGTTCCCCTCGCCCGGCGTCGTGCGATGCGGCGGGGGGTCGCGGCATGAACGGTGCGATGACGCTGGACGGCCTTGCCGCCCCGCTGCGGGCGGTGCGGCTGCTGGCCCTGGACTACGCGGAGCTTCCCGCGCCGACGATCGGCGTCTCGGCCATCTATCCGGAGCGGCTGGAGCTGAGCCTGCACAACAGCCCCGCCGACTTCGAGGCATGGCGGGAGGTTCTCGGGATCACCCCGGACGGCGTGACGTACCGCGAGTTCGACGGCTACGTCTCGATGAGCGCGTCCGTCGAGTACGCGGGCGCGCTGCTGAAACTGATCGGTTACGCCGATCTTTCCGACGCCGCACCCGCCGGGGCGCCGGTCTGATGGCGGCACTGGCTAAGTGCTTCGACCCGGGCGGCGCCCGGTTCGGAGTGCCGACGTACCCGTGGCGGTACGCGCCCGACGGCTACGCCACTCGCCGTCAGCTCCGCGCCGCCGGACTTCGGCCCGGTGGTCAGCCGGTCGCCGCGCAGGTCCTGCGCCCGCGTTACCGGCGGGGCCCGCTGGTGGCCTACCTCTACCGGCTCGATCTCGCGCTGCCGGTACGCCCGATGACCGAGCCGAAGCGGCGTGCGCTGGCCTGCGCGATGCGGGCGCGGCGCACCTGCCCGCAGTGCCTCGCCGACGCCGGTTACGTCATCCCCCGCTCGCTCGGGCTGTGCGTGCCGTGCGCGTACCCCGACGACTTCCAGGAATCGGAGTCACCATGAACGCGCAGGAAACCGACTGGCGCGCGGTCGGCAGGAGGGCCGCCCACTGGGGACTCCCTGCCGCACTGACTGGCCTGTCGCTGGGCTGGACCGTGTACGCGGTCGGCGAGATCCTCTCCCGCCAGGCCCCGGAACCGCTCGCCTACACGGTGGCCGGCATCTACGACGCGGTGTGGCTGTACGCGCTGGCCATGGAGACCGCGCACCGTCGGCAGGGCTCGAACGGCACCCTCCCCGCGACGCTGGGGTGGCTGTTCCTGGTCACCTCGGTCGGCGTGCTGTTCACGCACGGCCTGATGGACGTCACGGCGGTCGTCGCCGTGATCGGGGCGGTCGTTCCGGGCGCGGCCAAGGCGACGCTGGTGATGGCGGTGGAGCGGGACGCCACCCGCATCTCGCCCGCCGCGCAGGGCCGGATCGACGCCGTCCGCAGCGAGACCCGCGACCAGGTCGCCGTGGGCCGTGCGGTCACCCGCGCCAAGGCTGACCGGCAGACCACCGCCGCCGCCCTCGATCGCGAGGAACGCAGGGCGCGCGGCAAGGCGCAGAAGACGCGCCACAAGGCGGCTGCGGACCTCGCGAAGGTCACCGACAGGCACCCCGCCGACGGCGCCGGCGTCGTCCCGGAGGTTCCGGCGCTGTTCTCGGACGACGACCTCGCCCGCGTGCTGGGCGAGTGGTCCGGCGGGGACACACCCCCTGTGTCCCCCGGTGTGTCCCCGGCCGTGTCCCCTGTGTCCCCGGCTGTGTCCCTGCCCGTGTCCCCTGTGTCCCCGCAGGTCGGCCCCGTGTCCCCTGCCGCTGAGATTCCCGCCTCCCACGATGATGACGGGGCCGGTCCGGTGGACCTGTCGGGGCTGGCTGAGGCGGCGGCCGTGGCCGGCGTCGACACCCCGCAGCCCGGCGAGTCGCTGAGCGAGGCTCAGCTCACGGTCGTCCTGCGCTGGCTGCGGCACTCGGAGAATCCCCCGCTCAGCTACCGCCGGGCTCTCGCCGCGTACCGCGCGGCCGGCTTCTCCGCGAAGGAGGAGCGGGTGCGCAAGGCGTACGCCGCGCTGGTCGACTCCGAGGACGCCGACGCGTAACCCCTGCCCCCGGCACACACCAATGAGGGCCAGCCCACTCGAATTGGGCTGGCCCTCGTTGCGACTGCCGGAAGCAGTCGACACCAGTGAAGCAGACCCGGAGAGCTGGCCGCGAGCGGAACCCTCGCAGACCGGCCGCGCAGACCCGGAGAGCTGAACTCACCACCCCGAACCGCCCCTTGGCACCGGGCCGGGGGCGTCCCATGCCCGAAGGGAACTTCCTGGTGAAACCCACTCTCGTCCGACGGCTGGTCCTGTCCGCCGCCACGGTGGGCGCCGTGTGGCTGACCGTGGCGGTCGGCTTCGACCTGGCCGGCTACGGCGTGCCGCTCCCGTTCCTGGGGGCCTTGTGCCTGGCCTGTCTGGTCGTGTTCCTGAACGCGGGTGCGAGGCCGACAAGTCCTGGTCGACGACCACCCACCGCTGCACCGCCTGCTCGTTCACGGTCCGGCTGACCCGCGCGACACCGGGCGAGTCCCGGCGCTGGCAGGAGATCGCCGCCGCCCACCCCGACCACACCGCCTGAACGGGGACATGCCGTGAGTGACGACAGCCCGGCCGACCCCGGCGCGTTGACGCCGTACTTCTTCATCATGACCGTGCAGCTCAGGGACGGCGGAACGGCCACCTTCGCGAACACCGTGAACGTCGCCCCCGGAGACTCCCGGGCCAAGGTCTTCGACATCGTCCGCCGTCACGTCGTCGGCGAGGTCGGCCACGGCGGCTTCACCATCCTGTTCTTCTCCCTGGAGCCCAACCAGCTCTGAACAGCACTTTTCCCACGCGCAGAGGCCCGGACGCCAAGCCGTCCAAAGCGCGCGTCCGGGCCTCTGTTTCCTTCGAGCAAGGGGAGCCTTGCCCATGTCCAGCCGTACCCGTGCCCGGACCGTGAAAACGGCCGCGGGCGTCCACACCCTCCGCATCCCCCGTCAGCGTGGCCGGCGCGGGGAACAGGTCGTCATCGTCGTCCCCGAACGGCCCACCCTCACCCGCCTCGCCGCCGGCTGGGCGGGCCGTGCCCTGTGGCGCTCGCGCCGCACCCTCGCCCCCACCGCGCTGGCCCTGACGGCACTCCCTCTCTCGGGCGTGCTTCACCTGCTGGCGTGGTGGTCGTCCCTGCTGCTCACCCCGCTCGCCCTCGCCCCGCTGGTGTGGCTGTGGGTCGTGCAGCGCCGCCGTCCCGCGAAGGGATCGGTCGTCCTGTGGCGTGCCGGTCTGTCCGCGCTCGCGACCCTCGCGGCCGTGTGGCTGAGCCTCGCCGCCGGTTTCGGCCCCCTCGCTGGGCCGCTCCCGCTGCTGTGGCTGCTCTTGTTGGTCGCCGCGCAGACCGTGTGGATCGTCGTCCGTCCCCGCACCGGCCGTTCTGAGGAGAGCATCTAGTGGCCACCACCGGCTTCCCCGGCGGCGCGAACGGCGCCAGTGTGAAGAACTCCAGCAAGGTCAACAACAAGAGCTTCGGGGCGACGTTCTCCCCGGGCTTCACCGTCAACGTCAACGCCACCGGCAAGAACAACGGCGGCGGCGCGGCCGGCGGGGCACGGTCCGGCGGCGGGCGGGGAGGGGTCCACCCCGAGTCCCTGCTCCCCGCCCCCGAGTTCACCTCCCCGGCGCTGGTGCGGAACTACTGCAACAGCCTGCGCGCCCTGTCCACCGGCCTCTCCTTCGAGCTGTCGATGGCCGCCGAGATCATGCAGGGCGTACTCGGGCAGGTGCCCGACCCGGGCGGGAAGCCGTTCGGCTCGAAGATGCGCGCCCGCCGCGTGGCCCGGAAGCTGTCGAAGTCCGCCGACGCGTTCAAGGCCGCCGCCGTCGCCGCCGCTGCCACCTACTCCGTGTTCCAGCAGGAGTTCGAGGAAGAGATCAACCGCGTCCGCCACCGCGCCCGGCCCCGCAAGAACGTGCAGATGAACTGGACCGACCAGTAGAAAGGCGGGTGAACCAGCATGGCTGAGCACGACTCCGAGCGCCGGCACGAGGAACAGCTCACCGGCGCGTCGAACGCGTCCGGCGTGGGCGCCTACCTCTTCCACCGCGTCAAGCCCTACCTCCCCCCGTGGGTCACCGTCGGCGGACTCGGCATCGCCGGCGCCGCCGGATCGGTCCTGTGGGAGGGGTCCGCGTGGGCGGGCGTCGGCCTCACCGCCGCCGGCTTCCTCCTCACCGGAACCGCCTGGAAGGCCGGGAAGTCGACCAGCGAACAGCGCCGTCTGCACTCCGCGATCACCGTCGCGGCCGGATCGGCATGGCTCACGGCCGCGTGCCTCTCCGGACCCACCGCCGGGCCGATCCCGGACCTCTACCTGATGGGCGGTCCGGCCCTGGCCCTGTCGTGGAACATCCGCGCCGTCCTGCGCCGCAACGTCGACCCCACCACCGACCAGGGCGCCGGCGACAAGGGCCTGCTGGAGAAGGTCGGGCTCGCCCGCACGACGCTGGGCACGGCGAAGGTGGAGCCGAACAAGGTCACCGTCCCCTACGCCCTCCCAGCCGGTGAGGGCACCAACGACGACATGGCCAAGGCCCTGCCGCGTATCGCGTCCGCGCTGGACGTCGCCCCGAACGCCGTGCGCTTCCGCCCCGACCCGGACTCGGCGCGCAAGGGGGAGCTGGTCATCGTGCCCGAGGACAAGCTGAAGGAAGTCCTGTGGTGGCCCGGCCCGTCCGCCCCCGGCGGCTCGATCGCCGAACCCCTGGTCATCGGACGCTACGACGACGGCCGCGAACTCCAGCTCCCCGTCCTCGAAGCACTCCACCTCCTCATCATGGGCGTCACCGGTTCCGGCAAGACGGAAGGTGCCCTGGACGTCCTCGCTGAGGTGCTGACCCGCCGGGACGTCGCCGTGTGGCTGTCGGACCCCAAACGCGGGCAGGACCTCGGGGAAGCCTTCGGCGCCTGTGACTGGGTCGTCGACACCCCCGACGGCGCGGCCGTCATGATCGAGGCGACCGCCACCGCCGTCCCCGCCCGCCAGAAGTGGCTGGGCGATCACGGCTACCGGTCCTGGTGCCCCGAGGCCGCCGGCCCGCAGAACGACCCCGCGCACTCCTGCCGTACCGGCGGGGCGTGCGGGTGCGCGGGGATGCCGTTCCTCGTCACGTGGTTCGAGGAGGCCGCCAACACCCTGCGCGCGGTCGACGACGACGTGTTCACCGGCATCGCGCAAGAGGCCCGGTCGGCGGGGGTGTGGCTGGTCATCTCCATGCAGCGCGCCTCCGGCTACCAGATCAGCACCGACACCCGCGCCTCCCTCCCCGCCTCCCTGTGCTTCGGGGTCGACGAACGCGACGCCGCGTTCGCCCTGCCCTCCGACGTCCTCGACGCCGGCGCGAACCCCGGCGCGTGGGGGAACAAGAAGCCCGGTTACTGCTACCTGGTCGCCCGGGGCATCGACGACCCGCTGTGGTCGACCCCGTCGCGCACCTACCGCAACGACCCCGTCGCCCTCGACTGGGTCACCCGCGAGTTCGCGAGCGTCCGCGCCGCCGTCGACCCGGTCACCGCCGGCGCCGCCGCCTCGATCGCCGGACAGCTCTACACCGGCCGCGACCAGAACGCCCCCGCCCCCGGCACCGGACCTGTCCCCGCCGGACGGCGGGAGTTGGAGGACACCGACGTGGACGACGGCATCACGGCCGGCCTGGTCGACCCCGAGGACGCCGGCATCGACCCCGACGCCGAACTCCCCGACACCGAGGACGGCGACGACACCCCGATCTTCGGGCAGGAGACGGGCCGCAAGCCGACCCCGCAGGAAGCGCGCCGGCTGTTCGCCGACGCCCTCACGGAGTTCGAGGAGAACGGTCAGATGATCGTGGGCCCGAAGGACTTCCTTGAGTGGTGCGACGGGCACGGCCTCTCCCGTTCCTGGGTGTCCCTGCGGCTGAAGGAGGCCGCCGTGGAGGGCCGACTGGAGCAGACGAACACCACCGGCCGGTGGCGCATCGTCCCCGCCCTAACACCCGCCTGACACCCGTAACGGTGTTACGCCGCCTAACACCCATCTCCCTAGGCAGACGCGGTGTTAC
>NZ_LIRL01000599.1 GCF_001419795.1 Streptomyces niveiscabiei | reverse complement strand
AGCCCGCTCTGCTCCCCCGCCCCCTGCGCCCTCCCCGCCGTTGTGGCGGGGAGGGCGCTCCCGTCCTGCCCCGAAACGGAGAACCTCATGGACTTCCGCCCCACCGCTGGCCGCCCGATGTCCGACTCCGAGGCCGCCGCCGAAGCCAAGCGGATCATCGAAACGGAGTTCCAGCCCGAGCAGCCGGTACGGCACTTCCCGACGTCGTTCCGCGACGACTCCCCGCTGCCCGCCTACGGCGACGCCCCGCCCGTGAAGCAGGACGACAAACGGATCGTGCCCGCCTGGGCGGCCGGGATCGCGGTCGCGAGCGTCGGCGTCGGCGCCGGCGTCACCGGCATCGGCTGCGGCGCCTGGCTGGTCCTCAAAGGGCTCGCCTCGGTCACGCTCAACGGCGTGCTCATGGTGACCCTGCCGTTCGCAGGCGCCGCCATGGTTGTCACCGCAATCGGCGGTGTGATCAGCAAGGTGCGCTCCGCCGTCACCAAGAACGTGTACGAGGGCCCGGTCGTGCAGAACACGCAGATCAACAACACCAGCCACCAGCGCGGGATGTTCTCCCGCACCCGCAACGACGTCCGCTGAACTCCGGGCGCCCTGCCTCGTATCCGACTCCCGCCGCGTGCGGGCTCGGGTGCGGGACAGGCCGTCCGGCCTCGCGATCACTCGTAGTCGATCCAGATCCGGCCAGCGTCATCGACCTCGGCACCCCGGATCTGCCCGTCCACGATCGCGCCGTTGATGACCACCTCGACGTCGTAGTCCACGTCGATCCACAGCACGCCGTCGTCGTCCGTGAACGCGGGCCAGATCTGCCCGTCCGTGTCCACGACTTCCTCGAAGACGACTTCCTCCGGCTCATCGCGGGTGAACCACCCCATCGCAGCCGCCTCCCTTCTCCCGGACCCCGTCGCTCACAGCTTGGCCTACTCGCACGCTCCGTGAACACCGCATCGACAACAAGGAGTTGCCCCGTGCAGTCCAACGACAACACCCGCCAGGACCGCCAGGAGCTCACCTACCTCCCTGTGCACGTCCCGGCGCCCGCCAAGGAGCAGCGGTTCGCCGCGCTGCGCACCTGGTGGAAGAAGACGTGGGAAAAGGCGTGGGAAGAGGACGGCGTCCTGTACGTGATGTGGGAGGACATCCTCAGCGCCCCCGACGACGGCTTCCGCCACATGGCGCCCTGGCTGCGCACCGTCCTCGCGGTCGCCGGGATCTCCTTCGTCGTGCTGCTGGCCAAGGCCGCCGGCGAAGTCGTCCTCCAGGCCCTGCAGCAGCTGCTCACCGCCGTGCCCAAGGTGCAGGTCGGCGTCGACACCTCCAGTGGCGTGTTCGCCGTCGTCGACCAGCCGGTGCGCACGTACATCGCGCAGCACTCCGCCGGCCTGCCTGTCGCGGCCTCCACCGTCTACACACTGTGGCTGCTCACCGGCATCGTCGCCCTGGTCCTCGGCTGCCTGTCCAAGAACAACGGCGTGCGCGCAACGTGGGCCGGGCACGGCGCGGCCACCGTGTGGATGGTCTGGACGGCTACCCCGGACACCAGCCGCCCCGTCGCCGTCGGGCTCGCTGTCCTCGCCTGGACGTTCCTCTCCGCGTTCGCGATGCGCGGCCTGACCCTGCGCCGCGCTGTCCGCCCGGTGGAGGTCAACGTCCGTCCCGAGATCTACGTCCCGGTGCAGCCCCCGGCCCCGGCTGCCGAACAGCACCCGCACAGCAACTGCCCGTTCCGGGACTGACCTCCGGTCGCTCCGCCTGGTCCTCGCCCACCCGCTCCGGCTCGGTGGGCGAGGACCAGGCGGA
>NZ_LIRL01000598.1 GCF_001419795.1 Streptomyces niveiscabiei | reverse complement strand
GAGGGCTGGCGTGCCCAACTCGCCGCCGTCCTCCCGGACTACATGATCCCGTCCGCCTTCGTCCCCCTGGACGCGCTGCCGTTGACCCCGAACGGCAAGGTCGACCGCCGCGCCCTGCCCGTGCCTGAGTTCACGCGGGAGCGGTACGTCGCTCCGCGCACCCCGGCCGAGGAGACGCTCGCCGGGATCTGGGCCGACGTCCTGGGGGTCGAGCGGATCGGAGTGCACGACAACTTCTTTGAGCTGGGCGGTGATTCGATCACCAGTCTCAAGATCGCTTCCCGTCTGCGTACCGCTCTCGGTGCCGATCTCTCTCCCCGGGCTCTGTTCGATCATCCGACTGTTGCCGGCCTGGCTACCGCTCTTCCGGCGGGCGGCCACTCCGACGTCATCAGCCGCCAAGTCGCCGCTGAACTTCCGCTGTCCTTCGCGCAGGAACGCCTCTGGTTCCTCGACGACTTCGCCCCCGGCAGCACGGAGTACAACATCTCGGCGGCCCTGCGCTTGACGGGTCGTCTGGACCTCACCGCGCTCCAGGCCGCCGTCGATGGGCTTGTCGCCCGGCACGAAACCCTGCGGACGACGTTCGGCTCGGTGGAGGGGCACGGGGTGCAGCGCGTGCACCCGACGCTGGAGGTCCCGGTGCGGGTCGTGGAAGCCGACGACATCGAGGAGACGGTACGGCGCGAGGCGACAGCCCCGTTCGACCTGCGGACCGGCCCGCTGATCAGGTTCCTGCTGATCCGGACCGGCCCCGCCGAACACACCCTGGTCCTGTCGATGCATCACATCATCACCGACGGGTGGTCGATGGGGGTGATCGTGCGGGAGCTGAGCGAGTTGTATCGCGGGGGCGAGCTGCCTGAACTCCCCGTGCGGTACGGGGACTACGCCGTATGGCAACGGGAGCGCCTGTCCGGTGACGCACTGGACGGCCAACGTGCTTACTGGCGTGAGCAGTTGGCCGGTCTGGAGCCCCTGGAGCTGCCGACGGACCGTCCGCGTCCGACCGTACGCACCGGTGCCGGAGCGATGCACACCTTCCAGGTCCCGGCACGCCTGGCGACCGACCTCACCGACGCGGCACGTGGCCAGGGCGCGAGTCTGTTCATGGCGCTGGCAGCGGTCACCCAACTGCTGTTCTCGCGGTACAGCGGACGGCGTGACGTGGCCGTCGCGACAGCGGTCTCCGGCCGTGAACGCACCGAACTCGAAGGGCTGGTCGGCTTCTTCGTCAACACCCTCGTCCTGCGCACCGACCTGACCGGCGACCCCACCTTCGCCGAACTCCTCGCCCGCGTACGGAAGTCCGCGCTGGCCGCCTACGCCCACCAGGACCTNNTCGGCGAGTTGCTGCGCGACGTGAAGGGCACGGTCCTGAACGCCTTCACCCACCAGGACGTCCCCTTCAGCCACCTGATCGAGGAGTTGGCCCCCGAACGGGACACCAGCCGCACCCCCCTCGTCCAG